>JBGAJT010000026.1:0-19428 GCA_044224785.1 Candidatus Nanopelagicales bacterium
TCCTGTTCCGGCACCGGATCTCGCCGTACGCCGAGGGCCGGGCCGTGAGCGTCGGGAAGCTGCGCGCGGTGTGGGACGACCTCGTGGTGCTCATGCAGGACGGCGTGCGCCGCGGCCGCATCGTCACCGTCGACCCTGCCGACGTCGAGGCGCTCGCCGCCCTCGACGTCGACCGTCCGTCGTCCGACGACCCCGACCTCGACGGCGACGACGACTCGCTCGCGATGCGCCGTCGGCGCCGCTCGACCGGGGCCTACGTCTACGGCCGTGCCGGGCGCCCGTGCCTGCGGTGCGGCACGAAGGTGCGGATGGCCGAGCTGCAGGGCCGGCGCGTGTACTGGTGCGGGACCTGCCAGCGCCTGCCCCGCGCCCGCGCATGACGGAAGGGGCCGCCCCTCGCGGGACGACCCCTTCCGTGGTGGCTGTCGATCAGCCGACGAGGCGCTTGCTCACGGCGACGGCACGCGACGTCGTGGGCATGACCAGGGTGCGGTAGTAGGCCGCCTTGGCCGGGCGGACGATCGTGAACGAGTACCGGCTGGTGCTCGAGATCGTCTTGGAGGCGATGTTGACGTACTTGCCGCCGACCAACTTCTGCAGGTAGATCGTCTTGCCCTTGTAGCTCGGCACGACGACGCCGGCGACGACGATGCGGGTCGAGGTCCGGGCCAGCGACGCCGTCACGATCGGGGCGACCTTGATCGCGGCGATCTTGTTGGTGGCGAGCTGGGTGGTCGAGCCCGACACGATGACGCGGAAGGCACGGTTGTAGGTCGTGTACGGCTTCTTGACGACGTAGGCGAAGGTGCCCTTGGCCGTGGTCGCCGTACGGGCGATCGTCGTCCAGGCGGCAGTGGTCGCCCACAGCGGACGGGTCTGGATCGTGACGCGAGCACCCGCGATGGCCGGGTAGACGCCCTTGACGTTGGCCAGCGGCTTGCGGACCAGGCCGGACAGCGTGACCGCACCGCCGTAGCCGATGGTCGCGGCCAGCGGCTTGAGGGTGAGGAAGGTCGTGAACTTGCCGGTGTAGGTGGACTTCACGACGCAGCTCGCGCGATCGGTCGCGCCGATGCCGTCCGTGAAGGTGAACGAAGTGACACCGGCAACCGTGGCCGGAGCGGAGATGGCCGCCGTCGACCCGTTGATCGTGCAAGCCGCCGAGGCGAAGACGTAGCTCGGCTTCATGGTGACGCGCACGGTCGGCATCACCGGTACGCCGGCGGTCCACTGGAAGAGCGAGGTGCCACTGGCGTCGCTGGTGATCGACGTCGGCGTCGTCCAGGTCGACACGTCGGCCGACTCGACCGAGACACCGAAGCCGGCGCCCGGGTTGCCGTTGTGGTCGGCCGGGATGTTCGGGGTGTTGCCGCGCTGGGTGACCGAGAGCGACCTCTCGCAAGTGAACGACGCGAGCGACTTCAGGTTGCCCGTGAGGTCTGCGGGCTTGACCACGAAGTCCGTCGTAGCCGCGTCAAAGCCGGCGGCAGCCGCCGGGATGTTGTCCGTGGTCGCACCACCCGGAGGGTTCTTGTGCAGCGCGCCGTTGGGGTCGTTCGTCCAGGTCGTGCCGTCATTCGCCGTGTAGTCGATCGTGCTCGTGTACTGGGGTGACGTCCAGTAGGTCTGGGACAGGCGCGACACATTTGCCACGCCGGACGCCTTGACATCGCCCAGGAGGACGCCGAGCACGTGACCTCCGCCGTCCTTGAAGGCATTGGCCTTCACGACAGCCGGGTTGAGGAACGCGTCCACCGGCTCGTTGGGGAGCCGCTGAGCAGACGGAACAGGGACGCCGTTGGTGACGGACGCGTTGTAGATGTTGGGCTGACCGTCGCCGACGATGATCAGCAGCTGCTTCCGACCAGCCGGTGCCGGCGTCGGCAGGAGGTTGGTCGCCACTCGGAAAGCGTCGTCCCAGTTGGTCTGTCCATTGACCGCGGTGGGCGCGTAGCTGGCGATCGCGTTGCCGAGGGTGCCGCCGTGGTTGGTCGTCACGGTGTCATCCGTGAGAGGGGCGGCGACGCTCGCGGTCTTGGTGAACTTGACCACTCCGACGCGGCTGTTGGTGTCCTGGAACGCGTCGAGCATGCCGGCGGCCGCCGTCTTCACCTGGGCGGCAGCCACGTTCATCGAATTGGACTCGTCCAGCAGGAGCACGACGTCGAGTCCGCACGTCTGAGAGATGTCGGGGTTGTCGGAGGCCGTCGTGATGGTCGCCTGCGCCGGAGCGGAGCCTGCGACGGCGAGGAGGGACGCGGTGACACCGGCCGCTGCCGCCCCGGCGAGGATCTTGCGGGTGCGACGAACGGCCACCCCGTGTGTGCTGCTCATTCCGTGCCCTTCATGGCCGGGCACGCCCAGACGCGCCCGTGTTCGGGAGGTCAGGGTCGGTTTCGCGACTCGCTCGCCGTCGGCTGACGCGACCACATGAGCGCCGACGGGTCTTCGCATTCCCTGTGCCGGTTCTGGTCGTCCCGGCCCGAGCATTATGAGAACGGTCCGGAAGGTCAGTCCAGGGCGGCTCACCCTCCGGTACCGAATCTCACCCTTTCGGGGGAGGCGTGCGGTCCGTTCGGCCCCGGGCAGTGACGTGTTCCTCAGCTCATCCTCGAGGATCCTCGGCGTGGTCCCACCGCCCGATCCGGCTCCCGTCACCGGAGACCGGACGGGCCCGGCGGCGCCCCGGGCGGTCCCGGCACGGGCCGTCGGTGATCGTCAGGCCGCGCTGTACACGCGGACGTAGTCGACCTGGTAGCTCTGCGAGAAGTCGGTGCTCGCGGTCGGGCTGCCCGGCCACGACCCGCCGACCTGCAGGTTCAGGCGGATGTTGAAGTTCCGGCTGAACGCCTCCTTGAACCAGGAGGTCGTGGCGGTGCTGCGGGTGTAGACGACGCGGTCGTCCACGAACCAGCGCATCGAGGTGGGCGTCCACTCGACCGCGTAGGTGTGCCAGCCGGCCGTCACCTGCGGAGCAGGCATGTGGTCGACGTGCACCTCCTTCGCGTACGTCTTCTTGTAGTCGTACCAGATGGTCTGCGAGGTCATGTCGGCCTTGTAGATGCCGGTCGGGCCGACCGCCTCCATGATGTCGATCTCGCCGAGGCCGCCGTCGTCGGGACGCAGCCAGAACGCCGGCCACAGGCCCGCCGACGAGCCGTCGGAGGTCGGGAGCTTCGCGCGGACCTCGAAGCGGCCGTAGGTCCGGCTCATCTTGCCGATGGTGTCGAGGTAGCCCGACGTGTAGTCGCGACCGCCGGCCACCTGACGCTTCGCGGTGATGAACAGCGAGCCGTCGTGGACGGCGACGTTGTTCTTCGTCAGGTACGCGAGGTCGTAGGACAGCGAGGTGTTGTTGCGCACGTTCCACTTGCCGGCGTCGACCGCGGTGCCGTCGAACTCGTCCGCCCAGGCCAGCTTCCAGCCGGAGGGGGTCGGGTCGACCGGGGTCACCGGCGCGGGGGCGCTGGTGCTCGGCTCCGGCGCGGGCGCCGGGGTGGTCGGGTCGACGACCGGCGGGACGTCGGCGGGGTTCACCGGGGCCGGGTCGGCAGGCGGCGTCGACGTGGCGGGCGTCTGGTCGACGCGGTTCGCGACGGCGACGGGCACCACAAGCGCGATGTCGTCGACGGCAAGGCGGGCGCCCGCGGGCATCTTCCAGTCGACCACGTTGAGGTCGAGCATCGCGCCGTCGGTCGTGGCGGTGTAGCTCAGCTTCAGCTGGTGCCAGCCGGTGTTGGTCAGCCAGATGTTCTTGCGGCCCTGGCCGAGGAACGTCGTGCCCTTGAACTCCATGATGCGCAGCGAGACGCTCTGGCGCGGGCGCAGCGCGCGCACCCAGGCGGAGGCCTCGTAGACCTGGCCCTTGACGGTGGTGCGGATGGTGTTGCGGCGGTCGTTCAGCGCGATCGTGCGCGCCCGACCGTCCGTGTTGACCATGACGGCCGCGTGCGCGGACGCGTGGCCGTTCGTCAGGCCGAGCTTGCCGTAGCGCGAGATGGTCCACCCGGTGGTGTCCTTCTCGAACGTGCCGTTGACGACCACGTTGACCGAGGCCCCCGCGGCGCCGCCGGTCGCGACGACCAGCGCGCCTCCGGCGGCGAGGCCGAGGGCGGTCACGAGCGCGGTCACCGCGGCCACCGGGCGGGTGCGCACCGCGTGCAGGACTCCGTCGCGGCGCTGCTGGCGGCGCTGGGCGCGGCGCGCCACGTCCTCGCGGTGCTCGCGGTCGAGCCGCGCGCGGGTCGTGGTGGTTGCTGATGCTGCTGTGCTTCCGGTCGTGGTCTCGTGGTCGGTGTCCGTCGTGGTCGTCCGCAGGTTCACGGCCATCTCCTCGCCGGTGCGTCGACGTCGGCGGAGCCTCCACCGGTCATGAGCACCTTCCGTTAGTGCTTCGGCGACACCCGGGACGACTTGAGACCCGTCCGTGATGTCGTACGTCTCGCGGACACGCACGGTGACGTGAGCGGACGCGAGGCCACGGATCGTCCGTTCGGCCCCCTCCGCGGCGTCCGGACAGCGGGCACCTGGTCACGCTCCGCATCGATACCCTGGCGTGTCTGGGCGTCCGCGCCCTGAACGGACCGCGAACAGGAGACGTCGAGATGGCCGCGCCGGCGCACGACCGCACGGGTCGCACCTACGCCGACGCCTGGGCCCGGATCCAGTCCGCCCAGAAGCGCGACACCAGCGTGCCGCTGTACCTCAAATGGGTGAACCGGCCCGCCGGCAAGCGGCTGGCCTGCCTGGCGTGGTCGTGGGGCCTCACGCCCAACCAGGTGACGGGCATCAGCGCACTGTTCTCCTTCAGCGCGATCGCGCTGCTCGTCCTCGTGCCGACGAGCATCTGGCTCGGCGTCCTCCTCTCGGTCCTGCTGCTGGTGGGCTACGCCTTCGACTCGGCCGACGGGCAGCTCGCCCGCCTCGGCGGCGGCGGCTCGCCCGCGGGGGAGTGGCTCGACCACGTCACCGACGCCGGCCGCAACCTGCTGCTGCACTGCGCGGTCCTCGTGGCCTGGGTCCGCTTCACCGATCTGCACGGCGCGGTGCTGCTCCTCCCGCTCGCATGGATCGTCGTCAGCGGCACGTTCTTCTTCGCGATCATGCTGCGCGACCAGCTCAACCGCGGCCTCGGCCGCAAGCGCGTGGCCGACTCGTCGAGCGACTCGCTCGTGCGCTCGCTCGTCCTCATGCCCATCGACTACTCGTCGCTGTGCCTGGCGTTCCTGTTCCTCGGCCTCGTCCCCGTGTTCGTCGTCGTGTACGGCGTCCTGCTGCTCATCAACGCGCTGTTCGCCCTGCGGGCGCTGCGCAAGACCTACGGCGAGCTCGCGGCACCGGATCCGGCTCCGTGACCCAGCAGGAGCACCGCGGCGTCCTCGGGAGTGTGGTCCGGGGCGGCGCGTTCGCCCTCGTGGGCACCGCCAGCGCGGCCGCCATGGGCTTCGTGCTGACGCTCGTCGTCACGCGCGGTCTGTCGCAGTCCGCGGCCGGTGAGTTCTTCACGACCACCGCTCTCTACCTGGTGCTGCTGGCGTTCGTGGCGTTCGGCGTCGCCGCCGGCGTCGTGCGGTTCGTACCGCGCTTCCTCGTCCACCAGCGCGCCGCCGACATCCCGCGCCTGCTCGTGGTCGCGATCGTGCCTGTCGCGATCGCGGCGGTCGTGTTCTCGGTGGCGTTGTGGATCGCCGCGCCGGAGCTGAGCAGCCGGTTCTCCGACGGCAGCGACGCGACGACGTCGGCCTTCCGGATCCTCGCGCTGTTCCTGCTGCCCGGCGTCCTCGAGGTCGTCGCCGTCGAGTCGACGCGCGCGTTCGGCGACGTCACCAGCTACGTGTCGATCCAGCAGTTCTCCGTGCCGCTGGCCCGGCCGATCCTCGTGGGCATCGCGATCGCCGTCGGGGCGCCGATCTCCGTGATCGTCGCGGCGTGGGCGGTGCCGCTCGTGATCGCGCTCGTCCTCGCTGTCGTGGTGCTGGCGCGCGCGATGCGCCGCACGCTCGTCCCGGCGCTCGAGGGCGCCGCTGCGCCGGGCGCCTACGGCACGCTGGCCAAGGAGTACTGGGCGTTCACGTTCCCGCGCGGGCTCGGGTCGACGATCGACATCGTCCTCACCTGGCTCGACGTGCTGCTCGTGGCCGCGATGGTGTCGTCGGCCCAGGCCGCCATCTACGCCGCCGCGAGCCGGTTCATCACGACCGGCACGCTCGCCCTGCAGGCGATGCGTCTCGCGGCCGCGCCGGAGATCAGCGCGGCGATGGCCGCCGACGACAAGAAGCGCGCGAGCGACCTCTACCGCGTGACGACGCAGCTGGTGATCCTCGCGTCGTGGCCGCTCTACCTGATGCTCGCAGTGTTCGCGCCGGGCATCCTGCTGCTGTTCGGCCCCGGCTACGACGAGGGCGCCCCCGCACTCGCCGTCCTCTCGATCGCCATGCTCGTGCCGCTCGCCGCCGGCAACGTCGGCTCGGTGCTGCTGCTCGGCGGCAAGAGCACCTGGGTGCTGCTCGACAAGGTCGCGGTGCTCGTCGTCAACGTGGGGCTCAACCTCCTGCTCATCCCACGCTTCGGGATCCTGGGTGCGGCGATGGCCTGGGCGGTCTCGATCGTGGTCGACAACGTCCTCGCCGTGCTCCAGGTGCACCGCGGCCTGCGGGTCTCGAGCCGCGGGTCTGGCATGGTCCACGCCATGGTGCTCTCGGCAGCCGTCTTCGGCGGTGTCGGCGTCCTCGTCCGGATCCTTCTCGGCCCCACCCTCGTCGGCCTCGCCGTGGCGGTCCTCGTCGCCGGCGCGATCTACCTGCCCCTCGTCCGGCGCAGCCGCAAGGCCCTCGAGCTGTCGGTCCTCGGTGACGCTCTGCGATCTCGCGGCGCGTCCGGAGCGGGGTGATGGTCCCGTGATCACGCACGTACCCGCAGGTCGACGTCACGCAGATGTAACACAGCGTCAGCACGTTCACTCGTCCGCAGGTTGCCTGCAGCGCCATCGGCACGCGATCATCGACGCACCGTCCCTGGTCGAAGGAGCCGAACTGTCATGAGCGACTCGCGCGTGCGCGTGGGCTACGCCGGAGGCGTCTTCGACCTCTTCCACATCGGTCACCTCAACGTGCTCCGGACCTCGAAGGCCCATTGCGACTACCTGGTCGCCGGTGTGCTCACCGACGAGATGGTGATCGGCGCCAAGGGCTTCGCCCCCTTCGTGCCCGAGGACGAGCGGCTGACGATCGTCTCCTCGATCGTCTACGTCGACCAGGCCGTGCACGAGGACGTGCCCGACAAGGCGGAGATGTACCGCCGCTACGGCATCACGCACGTGTTCAAGGGCGACGACTGGAAGAACACGCCCAAGGGGGACCGCGTCGAGGCCATCTGCCGCGACCTCGGCATCGAGCTGGTCTACCTGCCCTACACCGTGCACACATCGAGCACGCAGCTGCGGCGGGCCATCGACGCCGTCGCCCCCGCCGCACAGCCCGAAGCCTCCTGACCGGGACGCCAACCACCGTCCGGCCCGTGCCGGCAGACGCCGAGGACTGACTCGCTCATGAGCACCGACTACTCCGCCGCTCCCGAGGGCACGGTGTCGTTGACGCACGCGCTGTCCGTGCTGGCTCGTCGCTGGCGGGTGGTCGCACTGTGTGCCGCGCTCGGCCTGGCGCTGGCCTACGCCGCCTACCTCGTCGTGCCGCGCAGCTACGAAGCCACGGCGCAGGTGCAGGTGAACCCGCTTCCCGTGGCCATCACCGGCACGGCCAACGGCAGCCAGACCGTGAGCGTCAAGGACGTCAGCATGCCGACCGAGGTCGGTCTCGTGACGTCGTACCAGGTCGCCGGCGCGGTTGCGAAGGGCATCGGCTGGACCGGGTCGCTCGACGACCTCATCGCCGCGACGTCGGTCCAGAACCCCAGCGACTCCCTCCTCCTCGACGTCACCTACACCGCGAGCAGTGCTGACGAGGCGGCCAAGGGCGCCAACCTCTTCGCCACGTCGTACCTCAACCAGCGCAAGGCCGCCGCCGCGGACCAGGCCGCGGCGCTGCAGGCCCAGATCGGCAAGCAGATCGACGGCCTCAACGAGATCGTCAACGCGCAGCAGGCTCTGATGGTCAAGTACACGGCCGGCTCGCCCGCCTACACCACGGCGTCGAACAAGCGCGACGCCGCGCTCGCCCAGATCGACTCGCTGAGCCAGCTCGGACGCAAGATCGCCCTGCTCGACCTGACGCCCGGGGACCCGGTCGGGATCGCGGTGGCGCCGGCGTCGGCGTCGGCGCCGAAGCGGCTGATCTTCCTCGCGGGCGGTCTGCTCCTCGGTCTGCTGATCGGATGCGTGCTCGCGGCCGTCCGCGAGCGTCGCGACCGCACGGTGCGCGACTTCGTCGACCTCGAGGCGCTCACCGGCGAGCACGTGCTCGGCCGCGTGCCCGCGCAGGCGACCGACGGCGCCCCCGGCCGCGCTGCGGCCGAGGCCTACCGCCAGCTCGCCGTGCGCCTGCGTGCCGCTGCGCCGCACGACCGCCCCGCGGTGCTCGCCGTCGTGGGTGCCGACGCCGGCGCCACCGGTGCCGTGCCCGGCAACGTGGCCGCGGCCCTCACCTCGCTGGGCTCCTCGGTCCTGCTCGCGACCTCCGACCGCGCGGCTGCCTCGCAGGCCCCGGGCAGCGTCGCGGTGTCGGACCTCGGCCCCGAGCACCTGCTCGGCGAGCGCGCCCGGGCCGGCTCGCTGACGTCGGCGTCGGACCGCGACAGCGACGTCGTCGTCCTCGACGCGACCAACGTCGAGAACCCGAGCAGCTCGCTCGTCCTCGCCGGTGCCGCCGCGGGTGTCGTGATCCCGGTGGCAGAGGACCGCGCCTCGCGCCAGGACGTCGTCGCCCTCGTCGAGGACCTGCGCCGCCTCGGCACCCCGATCCTCGGCCTCGTCGTCGTGGAGGAGGGCATCGGCACCACGACCGGTCGCTCGACCACGACGTCTGCCGCCCCGGCTCCCGAGGTGTCGCTGTCGCAGGTGCTCTCCAACGACCGCACGACGCGACCGGCCGCACCGGCCGCCGCGCCGCCGTCGTCGAAGAACGGCGGTTCCGCGCCCGCGGAGGTGCCGGGCTCCGTCGACGGCTCGGGGTCGCTCGACGCCGCGCTCGCGGCCGAGCGCGCCAGGAAGGGCGGTGGCTCGTCCACGACCGGCAGCGGTCGCTGACGTGCGCATCCTGTTCGTGTGCTCCAGCGGGGGGCACCTCGCCCAGCTGCTTGCGCTGCAGGAGTGGTGGTCGAAGGAGGAGCGCCGTTGGGTCACCTTCGACACCGCCGACGCCCGGGCCGCGCTCGGCACCGAGAAGGTGGCGTGGGGGCACTTCCCGACGACGCGGAACCTCCCGAACCTCGCGCGCAACTTCGCGCTGGCCCGTCGGCTGCTCGCCGACTGGAAGCCCGACGTCATCATGAGCACGGGCGCCGGGATCGCCCTGCCCTTCTTCGTGCTCGGTCGCCTCGCCGGGATCCGCACCGTCTACCTCGAGGTCTACGACCGGGTCGACTCCGCGACGCTCACCGCGAAGCTGGTGACGCGGTGGACCGACCTGTTCCTCGTGCAGTGGGACAGCCAGCTCGAGCACGCGCCCGAGGGCGCCGTCGTGGTCGGACCGGTCTGGTGAGCGCGCCCCGGGTCGTGGTGTCCACCGGCACCGACATCCACCCGTTCGAGCGGCTCATGGACTGGGTCGAGCGCTGGATCGCGGTCGACCCGCAGCGCGCCTCGGTGTGGGTGCAGCACGGCACGTCGCGGCTGCCGCAGGGCGCCGAGGGAGCGGAGCTCACCAGCCAGGAGGAGATGCGCCGGCTGATGTCCGAGGCCGACATCGTGGTGCTGCAGGGCGGACCCGGCGGCATGATCGACGCGTGGGTCTGCGGGCAGCGGCCCGTCGTCGTGCCGCGCGTGCACGACCTCGGCGAGCACGTCGACAACCACCAGGTCGCGTTCGCGCGCCACATGGCCGCGCAGGACCAGATCGACGTGGCCGAGGACGAGGCCGCGCTGCACGCGCTGCTCGACGCCGCGTGCGCGCAGCCGGGGTCGCGACGGATCGAGCCGTACGTCGTGCAGAGCTCGGAGACCGCCGCCCGCGTGGGCACGCTGGTCGAGGACCTGGTCCGCTCAGGCCGGCGCTAGCTCGGTCGCCGGCTCCGGCGCCTCGAGCGGCGGGGCCTCGGGCCGCGTCACGACCACCGGCCGCAGCGCCACCGCCGCCGCCGTCATGGTCACGAGCATCTGCATGCCGTCGAATCCGTAGTAGACGATGGTCAGGAGTGGCACGCAGGTGACGACGTGCAGCCACAGACGTGCTGTCCCGCGCGCGTGGCGCGAGGTCCAGGCAGCGGCCGCGAGCCATGCGACGAAGAGCGCCAGGGCCAGGAACCCGTAGGAGTACATGACGTTCCAGAGCTGGCCCTGCGTGCCTACCGAGACTGTGAACCCGGAGGTCGAGGGCTTGGGGCTGCCGTTGCCCAGCAGCGGTGCCGAGAGGGCGCCCTGGAACGCCTCGTGGTAGATCCCTGCGCGGGTGTTGTTCGTGTCGCTGTAGGCGAGACGCGCCTCCAGGGCGCCGAGCACGAACGGTCCCAGCACCACCAGCCCGAGCGCCCCCGCTGTGAGCAGGGTGATGAGCGGCCCGGTCCGCCCCCGCAGCGCCAGCCGGATGACGCCGTAGACGGTGAAGACCCCGATCGCGAGCATCATGCCGCGATTCCCGGTGGCCATCGCCGGCACGATCGACAGGACTAGGAGGACGACGACGTAGAGGCGCAGGAGCTGGGACCGGAACAGGGCGATCATCGCGAAAGCCACGAAGACCATCAGCGTGAAGTTGACGCCCCAGCCGTTCGTGTACGCGAACGGCGCGCTCGGCCGGTTGAACGTGATGGGCGAGCCGTAGGGGGTTTGCACCTCTGCGAACGGCGGTCGCACGAGGTTGTCGACGTAGCTGTTCGACGCGATCGACGACGGGAGCAGCTTCGAGGTGATCGTCTCGATGCGGCCCTTGGGCACGAGAACACCGAGCCAGCCGCCGAACACGATGGTCGTGAAGAAGACGAGGATCGCGCCGAGGATGCGGCGGTCGTCGAGGCGTCCTCGTCCGGCGTTGTAGACGTAGAGGAACACGATGGCCGCGGCGGTGAAGTTCGAGACCCGGACGACGTAGCCGATCGTGCGGCTGAGGCTGTCGAGCATCACCGACGAGGCGAGGATGCAGAGCATGAAGGCCAGGAACAGCCAGTAGATCCGCGGGAACCGGATCCCCCCGCGGACGGCCATGAGCACGACCATGGGGATCGCGCAGATCTGCGGGGCGAACGAGCCGAGGCCGAGCACCCACCACACCGGGAACCCGGCGAAGAGCAGGACGAACGGCCAGGCGGGGAGGATCCGGCCCTGCGACGCCGTCACGCTAGAGGCCTTTGCCCCGCCGCTTGGCCATGTCGGCCACCTTCTCCGGGCTGACCAGCCCGCTCGCCACCGCGAGCGCCGCGTAGCTGTGCATCGCGGTGGGCTTGCGGCGCAACGACCGGCTCGCGTAGCGCACCGCGGTGCGCTTCTGGCCCATCGCGGCGTTGGCCAGCGCGAGCTGCCCCTCGATGCGTGCCTTGCCCGCGGGCACGTTGTCGAACTCGGGGTACTGGTCGAGCAGGTGCTGCAGCGCCTCGTCGATCATCGGCCACTTGCTGGCGAAGAAGGACCCGTCGTGGAAGTGGATGCGGGCCTGCGGCTCGGCCTGGCAGATGACCGGGCCGACGCGGCTGGCGCGCAGCAGGAACTCGTAGTCCTCGGCGTAGCCGCCGGGGAGGTCCTCGTCGACGAAGCCGATGCGGTCGAGCATCGAGCGCTCGAAGAAGAACGTGGAGGAGTGGACCTCGGCACGACGGCTGAGCAGGAAGTCCTCGAGGTGCAGGTCGGTGCCGGAGCCGGGCCGCGGGGTGTCGATGCCCTGGTAGCAGACCATCATCCCGGAGGTCAGCATGCTGGCGTCGGGACGGGCCTGCAGGATCGCGACCTGGTTGGTGACCTTGCTGGGCAGCCACTCGTCGTCGTCGTCGCAGTGGCCGAGGTAGGCGCCCTGGGCGTGGGTGATGCCGGTGTTGCGGTTGCCGGCGAGCCCGGGCTTGCGCTCGTTGGTGAGCGTGCGGATGGTGCGGTTGGCCGGGGTCTCGACCTCGATCTCGGTGGGCTCGCGGCCGTCGAAGACGACGAGGATCTCGATCGGGCCGACGTAGTCCTGGTCGACGATGCGCTGGACGGCCCGCGTCATCAGCTCCGGGCGGTCCTTGGTGGGGACCACCGCGGTCACCAGCGGTGCGTCCGCGGTCGGGGTCGCGCCGGGCAGGTCGCTCACAGGTCACTCCAGGACGGCCGTGGGTCGGGCCGGTAGCAGAGCCGGGTCGGGGGGCTGCTTCGAGGATAGGCGGTCACCGGCCGTCAGGTGATCGCCCGATCGGAGGACCGAGCGTCACCGAGCGGTCACCGTCAGCGCTGATAGACCTTGACCCAGTCGACCTTCATCGACGCCGGCAGCTCGGTGGCCGACGTCGGGTTCCCGGGCCAGCTGCCGCCGACCGCGAGGTTGAGCCGCAGGAACCAGGGCTTGTCGAGGGTGGCGGCGAGGTCGGGGACCTGGTCGGCGCCGACGGAGAAGGTGACCGTGCCGTCGACCGACCAGTCGACCCGGTCGGCGCGGACGTCCATCGCGTAGGTGTGGAACTGCGTCGGGTCGAACCCGTCGGGCAGGTCGACCTGATGGGTCTGCTGCTGGGTCCTGCCGTCCTGCGGGTAGTGGATCGTCTGGTGCAGCGTCGCCGGGCTGCTGTCGCCGCTGCCGAGGCCCTCGAGGATGTCGAGCTCGCCCGGCGACTTGTCCTCGGGACGCATCCAGAACGCCGGCCACAGGCCCGCGGAGACGCCGGGTGCGAGCGGGAGCGCGGCACGGACCTCGACGCGCGGGTGCTTCCAGGTCAGCAGGCCCTCGGTGGTGATGAAGGCGGAGGAGTACTCGCGTCCGCCCGGGAAGCGGTCGTCGCTCGAGCCGCACTGCAGCGGCGGCTGCTCGCGGCGAGCGGTGAGGACCAGCGAGCCGTCGGACAGCGACAGGTTCTGAGCGCGGTCGGTGAGGCAGGCCAGCTCCTCGTTGCCGTCGCCGAAGGTCGACAGGTGCAGCGGGTCCCAGGACGCCGTCGACAGGCCGGTGCCGGTGAAGTCGTCGCTCCACACCAGCCGCGGCGGAGGTCCGTCGTCGACGGGGGAGGAGCTGCCGCGCAGGCGCAGCGCGACCAGGCCGCCGGCGACGAGGGCCACCACCACCACGACCGCGACCACGGCGGCCGTGCGACGACCGCGGGGCGGTGCCGGGCTCGGCTCGGTCTCGACGGCCACGCGGTCGTCCTTCCCTGGAGATGCGACTGGTCCCGCCGGGGAGAACCCCGACGGGACCAGCCTGACGCACGAGCGGCCGCTAGGCCCTCTTGAACACCCGGACGTAGTCGATCGCGTACGTCTGCGTGAAGTTCGTCTTCGAGTCCGGCGTACCCGGCCAGCTCCCGCCGACCTGCAGGTTCACACGCATGCAGTACGGCTGGTTGTAGCGGGCGTCGCTGATCCACGGCGCGTTCTTCGTGTCGAGCTGCCAGGTCAGCTTGCCGTCGATGTACCAGCGCATCAGGTTGCGCTGCCAGTCGAGGGTGTAGACGTGGAAGCCCGTGGAGCGCAGGCCCGAGGGCAGCTTCGCGACGAGGTTCAGACGCGGCTTGGTGCGCGCGTAGTCGTACCAGAGCGTCTGGCTGACCCGGTCGTCGTACGTCGACGAGCCGATGGCCTCCATGATGTCGATCTCGCCCTGCCCGCCGTTCTGCGGACGGAGCCAGAACGCCGGCCAGAGGCCCTTCGAGACGCCCACCGCGGTTGGGAGCCGGGCGCGCATCTCGTAGATCCCGTACTGCCAGCAGCCCTTGCCCACGCGGTCGATGTAGGCGGAGGTGAAGTTCCGCGTCTGGCCGTAGACGGAGTAGACCTCCTTGCGGGCCTTCAGCTTCAGCGTGCCGGTGCTCTCGTAGATGTTCACGGAGCGGTTGGTGATCATGCTGAGCTCGTTGCTGGCCCAGGTGTTGTTCTTGACGCGCCACTTGCCGGTGTCGACCGACGTGCCGTTGAACTCGTCGGAGAAGATCAGCGACGCGGTACCGGTGAGCGGCATGGTCGGGACGACGGCGGCTGCCGCGGCGTCCTGGGAGTGGGATCGGGCCGACATCACGGCGGGGGCGAGCAGCGCGGAGAGCGCCACCATCCCCACGACCGCGATGCGCGGTCCGCGGCGTGCGCCGCGCAGGGTGTCGATGTTGAGGTGTCGAGCCATGGGCAGATGGCGGGCCAAGAGATCGGCTCCCGTCAGTCGGCGTGGCGGTGCTGTCATCAGCACCTCGGGCAGGGCGGCCGCGCGTCGTCGCGCTAGGCCGTTCGGGTGACCGTAACCCGGTCCGAAGGGTGGATCGAGGATCCGACCGGTCTGCGGACCGCGTCGGTATCGACGCATCCCCCACATGGGTCACACGCGACACAGCGTGACCAGGGGGAACACCCTGCGGGGCGTTGACCTGCGGCGATACCCGGCGCGTGACCTTTCTCACTCACCCGTTCGGCTGATCGACGTTTCTGTGCGCCATGACGGAGGGTGATGTGAGGCCCCGGTGAGGTCGGTCGTCCTGACCGCGCTCGGGAGCCTCGTCGCTAACGAGCCTGTTGGGGGTCTGCTGTGCGTGCACGTACGAAGGTCTGGACGAGGCGGGTGGGTGCCGGCGCCGCCGTCGCGCTGACCACCGGCCTGCTGGTGGCCCTCCCCGAGACGACGGTGAGCGCGCTGCAGTCGACGCTGCCCGCGGTGACGTCGCCGACGTGGCAGACGAACGGCGCCGTGCGAACGACCATCGCGGCCGGCGGCAACGTCTACCTCGGTGGTGACTTCTCCTCCGTCCGTCCGCCGGGTTCCGGCGCCGGCACCGGCGAGGTCGCGCGCACCAGGCTCGCCGCGTTCAGCGCCACCAGCGGCGCCCTCGTCACGTCGTTCAACCACACGTTCAACGGCAACGTCCGCGTCCTCGCGCTCAGCCCCGACAAGAAGACCCTCTACGTCGGTGGAGAGTTCACGACGGTCGACGGCTCCGCGCGCTCGCGCCTCGCGGCGTTCGACGTCGCGTCCGGTGCGCTGACCTCGTGGGCTCCGGTCTCGAGCGGCACCGTCAACGCCCTCGCGGCGTCGAGCACCCGCGTCTACGTCGGCGGCGCGTTCTCCAAGCTCGCCAACGTGACGACGAAGAACATCGGTGCGGTCGGCACCGACGGCAGCGCCGTGCCCGGCTTCGTCGGCAACCCCGACAACGTCATCTACGGCCTGGCTCTCAGCCCCGCCGGCGACAAGCTCTTCCTCGCCGGCGCGTTCACGACCTACAACGGCGACGCCACCTACCACGCGGCCGCGTCGCTCAACCCGACCAACGCCGCCGTCATCCCGTTCCCCGCGGTGAGCGCCATCCCGGTCCCGAGCCCCGCGTGCTCGTCGGTCTCGAAGGTCGTCATCACTGACGGCACCAAGGTCTACTACGGCAACGAGGGCACCGGCGGCGGCTGCTTCGACGGCACGTTCGCCGCGTCGCTCTCCGACGGCTCGCTCGTGTGGCAGAACCAGTGCCTCGGTGCGACCCAGGGCATCGCGCTCCTCAACAACCGGCTCTACGTCGGCTCGCACGCGCACGACTGCTCGGCCAACACCTTCGACCCCGACGCGTTCGGCGAGGTCGGCTGGTCCAAGGGCCTCGCGCGCCACCTGCTCGCCTACGACGCCAGCAACGGCACCGTGAGCTCCTGGTACCCCAACACCAACGGCGGCACCGGCAGCGCCCTCGGCCCGCGCACGCTCGCGACCGACGGCACCTCGCTCTTCGTCGGCGGCGAGTTCACCAGCGTGAACGGCACGGCGCAGCAGGGCTTCACCCGGTTCTCGCCGCTCGCCGGTGGCGCCTCGGCGCTCCCCGGCAAGCCCGGCACCCCGCGCGCGAGCGTCCTGCCCGACGGCAGCGTCAACATCGCGGTGCAGCCGCCGCTCGACAACGACGACACCGACCTCACGCTGCGCCTCTACCGCGACGGCGGGGCCACCGCGGTCGCCACGGTCGACGTGCACTCGCTGTTCTGGAAGCGCCCCACGGTGACGTTCGTCGAGAAGGGCCTCGCCGCCGGCAGCACGCACTCCTGGACGGTCGACGCCGTCGAGAAGAACGGCACGCTCAAGCAGGCCTCGGCCAAGTCGTCCTCGACGGGCAACGTCACCATCTCGCCGGTCAAGGCCTACCAGGCTGCGGTCGACGCCGACTCGCCGTCCTTCTTCTGGCGTCTCGGCGAGCCGGCCGGCCCGGTCGCGGTCGACGCGTCGGCCTCGGGGAGCAGCGGCGCCTACAACGGCACCGTGACCTACGCGCAGCCCGGCCCGATCACCGGCGACCCCACGGCCATTGCCGTCAACGGCGTCGACGGCCTCGTCGTCTCCAACAAGACCAGCAGCCAGAGCGCCTTCTCGGCCGAGGCCTGGTTCAAGACGACGTCGACGACCGGCGGCAAGATCATCGGCTTCGGCAACGTCCCCGCCGGCTTCGACTTCAGCGGCAACCCGGCGATCAGCTGGAACTACGACAAGCACGTCTACATGACCGACGACGGCCACCTGGTCTTCGGCGTCTGGAACGGGCAGGCCGACACCATCACCTCGCCGACCTCGCTCAACGACGGCCAGTGGCACCACGTCGTCGCGACCCAGGGCGCGACCGGCATGGCGCTGTACGTCGACGCTGTGCGCGTCGGCAAGAACGGCGTCACCACCAACCAGCCCTACGACGGCTACTGGCGCGTGGGCGGCGACAACATCGGCGGCTGGCCCGGCCAGCCGACGAGCAGCTTCTTCGCCGGCACGCTCGCCGACGTCGCGGTCTACCCGACCGCGCTGTCGACGACGCAGGTGCGCAGCCACTGGACGGCCTCCGGCCGGGTGGCTCCGCCCATCGTGACCCCCGCCGACGCGTACGGCTCCGCGGTCTACGCCGACGAGCCGCTGCAGTACTGGCGCCTCGACGAGACGTCGGGCACGACCCTCGCCGACGCGTCGAACAACAACGCGACCGGCCTCGTGCAGGGCACGCCGACGCTGGGCGTCTCCGGCGCCCTCGGCGCCACGGGCAAGGCGATCTCGCTCGACGGCGCGTCGTACCTGACGTCCGCCGCGCAGACCTCGTCGCCGTCGGCGTACTCGCTCGAGCTGTGGTTCAACACGACCACCACGACGGGCGGCAAGCTGCTCGGCTTCGGTGACGCTCAGACCGGCGACAGCGGCTCGTACGACAAGCACGTCTACCTCGACAACGACGGCAAGCTCGTCTTCGGCGTCTACAACGGCGGCTTCGACATGCTGACGTCGACCAACGCGGTCAACGACGGCGCATGGCACCACGTCGTGGCCACCCAGGGGCCGTCGGGCATGGCGCTGTACGTCGACGGCGTGCTCGACCAGTCCAACGGCGTCACCAACAACCAGGGCTACAACGGCTACTGGCGCGCCGGCGGCGACAACCTGAACTTCTGGCCGGACCAGCCGACCACCAGCTACGTCACGGCCAAGGTCGACGAGGTCGCGGTCTACGGCGGTGCGCTCAGCGCCGCCCGCGTGGCCGCGCACTACACCGCGTCGGGCAACAACATCCCCGACACCCAGGCGCCCGCCGTCTCTCTGACCGCCCCGGCCGACGGCGCGACCGTCACCGGCACGGTGGCGATCTCGGCCAACGCGACGGACGACAAGGCAGTGGCCCAGGTCGAGTTCTTCGTCGACGGCGTCTCGGTCGGCGTCGACAGCTTGGCGCCCTACAGCGTCAGCTGGAACACGGCGCTGTCCACCCCCGGTGTGCACGTCCTCACGGCGGTCGCCAAGGACACGGCCAACAAGACCACGACGTCGGCGTCCCGCTCGGTCACCATCCCGACGCCCGACACGACGAACCCGGACGTGAACGTCACGAGCCCGGCTGCGGGCAACGTCGCGTACGGCCCGACGACGATCAGCGCCACCGCCACGGACAACGCGGCGGTCGCCAAGGTCGAGTTCTTCGTCGACGGCGTCTCGCTCGGCGTCGACTCGTCCTCGCCGTACTCGGTGGGGTGGAACGCCACGGCGGTCGGTCCGCACTCCATCACCGCCGTCGCCACGGACACGTCGAACAACAGCACGACGTCGACCGCGGTCGCGGTCACGGTGCTGGCGGACGCCGTCCTGCCGAGCGCGCCGGGGACCCTCTCCGGCTCGGCGGCCGGCCAGACCTCGGTGAACCTCAGCTGGGGTGCGGCCACCGACAACAGCGGCTCCATCGCGGGCTACATCGTGACCCGCGACGGCGTCGACCTTCCGGGCCTCGTCGCGGGCACGTCGTTCACCGACACGGGCCTCACTGCGGGGACGCTGTACACCTACACGGTCAAGGCGAAGGACCCGACGGGCAACGTCGGCCTGGCGAGCAACGCCGTGCCGGTCACGACGTCGCCGGCCGGTCCCTCGTCGCTGTTCTCCTACGACTGGACCGCCCCCGACAGCATCGGCTGGCCGTCGACCTTCACCGCCCTGAGCACCAACGGATCGCTGGCCACCGCCGGCAACGCGGGCGTGCTCACGGTGAACGACGTGGCCGGTGCGAACGCCCGGGCGATCGTCAACGCGGTCGCCCCGCGCGCCGACACCGACGTCACGCTGTCCTACGCCTGGTCCTCGGCTACGGCCAAGGCCTACCTGGACGTGTGGCTGCGCGGCAGCGGCGGCTGGGCGAACAGCTACCGCCCGTCCAACGGGTACGGCGTCGAGCTGTCCTCGAGCTCGGGCACCGTCTCGATCCTCAAGAGCGTCGCCGGTACCCAGACGACGATCGGCACGATCGCCGGCGGGAACAAGCTCGTGACCACCAAGCAGTGGCTGCGGGTCAAGGTCGTCGGCTCGGCGATCTCGGTGAAGGTCTGGGCCGAGGGCACCTCGGAGCCGGCCGCCTGGACCACCGCCAACGACGCGACGGTCACCGCGAACGGCCAGATCTTCCTCGCCCTCAACCGGGCCTCGACCAACGTCGGGGCCAAGAGCGTGGCGATCGACGACCTGGTCGTGAACCCCGGCGCCTGACGCCATCCACCGCGAGCCCGAGGCGGGACTCAGCCGTTCGGTTGAGTCCCGCCTCACGCTGTGCTACCCGGACTCCACGTTTCGTGTTTTCCTTGCGTCCGTTGGGGTCTGACAGTCCGCCATCCGGGTTACGCCCTTCTCCGGGGAGTGATCGCGGCCGTAGTCTTGATCCACCTGAACACCCCTC
>JBGAJT010000270.1:0-4795 GCA_044224785.1 Candidatus Nanopelagicales bacterium
GGGTCAGGACGAGCGGGCGACGGCTTCGTCGGCGAGGGTGTAGATGTACGCCGTCAGCGGCCCGTCGACGGTCTGCACGGTCGTCGGCGTGCGCACGTAGCTCGGACCCTCGAACGCATCCAGGTGCGGCCACCGGTCAGGCAGGCCGTCGGACTCGAGGACCTCGACGGGCACCGCGTCGGCGGCCGGGTCGAGCACGATGCCGGGGAAACCCTGCGCCGCACCCCACCCGATGGCGAGCAGCCGCCCGCGCACGGTGCCGGCCACCCACCGGCCGGGAAGGTCCGCGACGTGGTGGTGGTTGGACCTCCCGGGCCCGAGCGTCCCGTACGTCGCCAAGCGCTGCGTCACGCCCCGGAGCCTGCCACCCCGTCCCCGGCGACAGCGGCCAGTCCCGAGCCACACCGCCGGGGAAGACAGGCGAGACGTAGAACCTCGTGCGGCTCAACCCTCACGTGGTTCGCCATCTCCACGGAGTCCGGGGAGAGGTAGAACGTCGTCCGACCCCAGCCTCACGTCGTACGACACCTCGGTGGGGCCGGGGAGAGGTGGCACGACGTACGGCTCCAGCCCACGGGGTTCCACCACTGCCAGTGGGGAGGCAGGGAGACGTCGTGCCTCGTGCGGCTCCAGCCTCAGGTGGCTCGACATCTCCAGGTGGAGTTCGGCAGACGTAGAACGACGTGCGGCTGTAGCCGGTCGTGGTTCTACGTCTCGGGTCGATGCCGTGGTCGATGCCGCGGGGGGTCGACGCCCCTGCGGAGCCGCAAGGGTGTGATGAGCCAGGAGGCTCACGGGGGCCTTCCGGCTCTCGGGACCGGCTGCGATCCGGCGGGGGCGGAAGGTCCCGTGAGGGCCGGGGCTGACGGGGGCATTCCGCCACCTCGGAGGCGGCCGGAACGGGGTGCGACACGCCGGCGACACGCCGGGGGAGCGGCGTACGACGGACCACAAGATGTGGGGGTCGTCACGCGATTTCCCAACAACGACAGGCGTGTCGCGGCCTCGCCTCGGCGGACCAAGATCACGGGCTCGAAGTGGTCCGCGGCGGGCCTTGCCACTGTCGGAGGTGGGGGCTACGGTTCCCCTACATCTAGTAGTTACACCGCTGTAAGTCCTCCACAGGTTGTGGCGGCGGGCTCCCCAGGTTCTCACCAAGGGATCCCCATGCTGTCCACAGATCGGTACACAGGACAGCCAGCAGAACCGGTGCAAAACCGGACAGAACGACCCGAACAACGGCTCGCACGGTTCGTCCACAGCCCGCTGGGGACAACCGCCGGCCCGGAGCCCCCGGGACCCGGCGCACCGAAAGAGAAGGAGGTGGCACGAGATGCACTGCCCGTTCTGCCGCCACCCCGACTCCCGGGTCGTCGACTCCCGCACCGCCGACGACGGCACCGCGATCCGCCGCCGCCGTCAGTGCCCCGAGTGCGGCAAGCGGTTCACGACCGCCGAGACCGTCACGCTGACGGTGGTCAAGCGCAACGGCGTCACCGAGCCGTTCAGCCGGGCCAAGGTCGTGAGCGGCGTGCGCAAGGCCTGCCAGGGCCGCCCGGTCACCGACGACGACCTGAGCCGGCTGGCGCAGGACGTCGAGGAGGCGGTGCGCGCCACCGGCTGCAGCGAGATCGCCAGCCACGACGTCGGCCTCACGATCCTCGCCCCGCTGCGCGACCTCGACGAGGTGGCCTACCTGCGGTTCGCGAGCGTCTACCGCGCGTTCGACGACCTCGAGGCCTTCGAGCACGAGATCGCGCTGCTGCGCGCCGAGCGCGACCTGAGCGTTCAGCTCAGCAGCGACGAGGCAGCCAGCCCGCCGACGGCGTAGCCGCCGGCACGCACGCACCGTCGGACCCACCCACAAGACTTCCCGCCGTATCCACGCGGCACAGCACGACCGCACGACCGGGGGCCGCGAGACCCCGCCAGACCTGACCGAGAACGAGACACCTCGCCGTCACGAGACGACGGCATCGCTGGAGGAGCGACATGGCGGAGACCACGAGCGGAGCCAAGGCGACGACGCGCAGCAAGGCGCGCCCGGAGCTGACTGGCTTGAGCATCGACCGGATCTACACGACCCCGGGTGTGCACCCGTACGACGAGGTCACCTGGGAGGCGCGCGACGTCGTCCAGACGAACTGGAAGACCGGCGAGACCGTCTTCGAGCAGCGCGGTGTGGAGTTCCCCGACTTCTGGTCGGTCAACGCCTCCACCATCGTCACCACGAAGTACTTCCGTGGCGCGGTGGGCACCGAGGTGCGCGAGCGCAGCCTCAAGCAGCTCATCGACCGCGTCGTGCTGACCTACACCAAGGCCGGCCGCGACCACGGCTACTTCCTCACCGACGAGGACGCCACCGTCTTCGAGCACGAGCTCACCTGGATGCTGCTGCACCAGGTCTTCAGCTTCAACAGCCCCGTCTGGTTCAACGTCGGTACGTCGAGCCCGCAGCAGGTCAGCGCCTGCTTCATCCTCGCTGTCGACGACACGATGGACTCGATCCTCAACTGGTACCGCGAGGAGGGCCTGATCTTCAAGGGCGGCTCCGGCGCCGGCCTCAACCTCTCGCGCATCCGCTCCAGCAAGGAGCTGCTGTCCTCCGGCGCCACCGCGAGCGGCCCGGTCTCCTTCATGCGCGGCGCCGACGCGTCCGCGGGCACCATCAAGTCCGGTGGCGCCACCCGCCGCGCGGCGAAGATGGTCGTGCTCGACGTCGACCACCCCGACATCGAGGAGTTCATCGAGACCAAGGCCGCCGAGGAGCGCAAGATCCGCGTGCTCCGCGACGCCGGCTTCGACATGGACCTCGGCGGCAAGGACATCACCTCGGTCCAGTACCAGAACGCCAACAACTCGGTGCGCGTGAGCGACGAGTTCATGCGCGCGGTCGAGGACGGCGGCGAGTTCGGGCTGCGTGCCCGCGAGACCGGCGAGGTCATCGAGACCGTCGACGCCAAGGTGCTGTTCGAGAAGATCTGCAAGGCCGCGTGGGAGTGCGCCGACCCGGGCATCCAGTACGACGACACGATCAACGACTGGCACACCAACCCCGAGACCGGCCGCATCACCGCGTCCAACCCGTGCTCGGAGTACATGTCGCTCGACAACTCGTCCTGCAACCTCGCGAGCCTGAACCTGCTGAAGTTCCTCAAGGACGACGACACGTTCGACGCCGCGACGTTCGCCAAGGCGTGCGAGCTGATCATCACGGCGATGGACATCTCGATCTGCTTCGCCGACTTCCCGACCGAGCCGATCGGCGACACGACCCGCAAGTACCGCCAGCTCGGCATCGGCTACGCCAACCTCGGCGCGCTGCTCATGGCGACCGGCCTGCCCTACGACAGCGACGGCGGCCGCGCGCTCGCCGGCGCGATCACGTCGCTCATGACGGGTACGGCGTACAAGCGGTCGGCCGAGATCGCCGGCGTCGTCGGTGCCTACGAGGGCTACGCCCGCAACGCCGAGGCGCACAAGCGCGTCATGCGCAAGCACGCCGCGGCCACCGACAACCTGCGCACGGTCACCAGCCTCGACGGCGACGTCGCGAAGCTCGCGCAGAAGGCGTGGCAGGACGGCATCAAGACCGGCGAGAAGAACGGCTGGCGCAACGCGCAGGCCTCGGTCCTCGCGCCCACCGGCACCATCGGCTTCATGATGGACTGCGACACCACCGGCATCGAGCCCGACTTCTCGCTGGTGAAGTTCAAGAAGCTCGTCGGCGGCGGCTCGATGCAGATCGTCAACCAGACGATCCCGCGCGCGCTGCGCAAGCTCGGCTACACCGAGGAGACCGTCGAGGCGATCGTCGAGTACATCGCCGACAAGGGCCACGTCGTGGACGCGCCCGGCCTCAAGCCCGAGCACTACCCGGTGTTCGACTGCGCGATGGGCGAGCGCTCGATCACGCCCATGGGCCACGTGCGCATGATGGCGGCGGCGCAGCCGTTCCTCTCGGGCGCGATCTCCAAGACCGTGAACATGCCCGAGGACGCGACCATCGAAGAGGTCGAGGAGATCTACTTCCAGTCCTGGAAGATGGGCATCAAGGCCCTGGCGATCTACCGCGACAACTGCAAGGTCGGCCAGCCGCTGTCGGACGGCAAGTCCACCAAGCAGGACAACGGCGTGGCCGCGGTGGCCGAGGCCGCGACGGTCATCGAGTACCGCCCGGTCCGCAAGCGCCTCCCCAAGAAGCGCCCGAGCTCGACCGTGTCGTTCTCCGTGGGCGGCGCCGAGGGCTACATGACCGCCGGCTCCTACCCCGACGACGGTCTCGGCGAGGTCTTCCTCAAGCTCGGCAAGCAGGGCTCGACGCTCGCCGGCGTGATGGATGCCTTCTCCATCGCGATCTCGATCGCGCTGCAGTACGGCGTCCCGCTCGAGGCCTACGTCTCGAAGTTCGTCAACATGCGCTTCGAGCCGGCCGGTCTCACCGACGACCCCGACATCCGCATGGCCCAGTCGATGATGGACTACATCTTCCGTCGCCTCGCGCTGGACTACCTGCCCTACGACAAGCGCGCTGCCCTCGGCATCTTCACCGCCGACGAGCGTGCCGACCAGGTGTCGGCGTCGTACGGCGCCCCGTCGGCCCCGGCCGCCGTGGCCTCGACCGCCGAGATCGCCGAGGCCGTTGCCGAGGAGCTCGAGACGCTCGCCCAGAGCGCCCCGGTCGAGACCGCGGTCCCGTCGGTCGAGTCGACCCCCGCGGGTGCCGTCCCCGCCCCGGCGGAGGCGCACTCCTCGGCCGAGCTCCTCGAGGCCATCACCGGCAAGTCGTCCGACG
>JBGAJT010000271.1:0-4757 GCA_044224785.1 Candidatus Nanopelagicales bacterium
CCGCGGCCGCTCCTCGAGATGGTCTAGCCCGTGGTCGTCGAGCTCGAGCCCGACGGCGCGGTGCCGCTCGGGGCGGCAGCACCGCTCGGCGGAGCCGTCCCGTCCGAGCCCTGGGCGCCGCTGGGGGCCGGGTCGCCGAGGCCCATGCCGTCCTCGACGGCGGTCACGGCGTAGCTGTCGTCGATCTTCACCGTGACGAGGGTGCCGTCGGCCTTCTTCAGGTGGACCTCGTACGCCGCGTCGCCGGCATCGGTCTCGGCGCGGATCACCGTGGCGCCGGGCACCTTCGCGAGAGCGGCGGCCTCGAGCTTCGCGGCGACCGACGACGACACGGCCTGCTCGTCCGAGCGCACCGGCGTCGAGCCGCCGGGGTCGAAGGTCGAGGATCCGCTGCCGGTCGAGGCGCTCGAGCTGCTCGAGGTACCCGAGCTGGTGGCCGGGGTGGGCGTCGTCGTCGCGGCGTTGGCGACGCCGCCCGCGACGACGGCGCCGGCGAGGACGCCGCCGGTGATCAGGCCGATGCTCTGGAGGCGGGACAGGCCCGCGCGGTCGGTGGTCATGGTGCGCTCCTCGGGAGACTTGGTTGTTGTATCAACTAAGTCGACCGTAACGCGCATAAGTTGTTGTGTCAACTATTTGCGCTAGACTGCGCGCATGACATCCCCGAGGTGGCTCGACGAGCGCGAGCGCGAGGCCTGGGTGCGGCTCGGGTCGCTGATCCAGCTGCTCCCCGCTGCGCTCGACACCCAGCTGCGCCGCGACTCCGACCTCACGCACTTCGAGTACTGGGTCCTGGCGATGCTCTCCGAGGCGCCCGACCGCACGCTGCGCATGACCGCCCTCGCCGAGCGCACCAGTGCGACGCTGTCGCGGCTGTCGCACGTCGTCTCGCGGATGGAGGAGCGCGGCCTGGTCGAGCGCACCCCGTGCCCCGAGGACCGCCGCGCCACCAACGCGACCCTCACCGAGGGCGGACTCGCGAAGCTGGTCGAGACCGCGCCCGGCCACGTCGAGGCGGTGCGCGAACTCGTCTTCGACGGCCTCACGGCGCAGCAGGTCGACCAGCTCACGGAGATCACCGAGGCGATGCTGCTGCGCGTCGACCCGGACGCCACACGCACCGGTCACATCCGCCGCACCTGAGCACGTTCCTCACCGCGGGGCGCGGCGACGACTCGGGCTCCGCGGGTCGCTAGCGTGCTGCGCAGCCGACCCGAGGAGGACGCCGTGCACCGTGCCGTCGACGTGCACGGCCACGCCATGCCCGAGCCCGTCCTGAGGTGGCTCGAGACGAGCGGGCGCGCCGACCTCTCGGGGCTCGACGAGCGCATCGTGCGCATCGACTCCGAGGTGAGCGGCGTCGGTGCGGGCGCGCCGATCCCGCTGGCGCCGTCGATGACCGACCCCGCCGTCCGCATCGCCGAGCTCGACGAGCTGCGGCTCGATGCGCAGGCGATCTCGCTGCCGCCGTTCCTCATGGCCTCCCGCAGCGTCGACGTCGACCTCGTCTTCGAGCTGGTCTCGCGCGGCAACGACGCGCTGGTCGACTACTGCGGCCACGAGCCGACCCGCCTGCTGCCGCTCGGGCAGGTGCCGCTCGGCTGGGCGGGTGCCGTGGGCGAGGCGCGCCGCTGCCTCGACGTTCTCGGCATGCGGGGGATCGCGATCGGCTCGCGCGGTGGCGGTCTCGAGCTCGACGACCCGATCAACGACGAGCTCTGGGACTTCCTCGGCGAGCGCCGCGCGTTCGTCTTCCTGCACCCGAGCGCCTCGCCCGACCCCGCGCGCCTGGCCGACTACTGG
Source organism: Candidatus Nanopelagicales bacterium (assembly GCA_044224785.1). GTDB lineage: Bacteria > Actinomycetota > Actinomycetes > S36-B12 > CAIYMF01 > Longivirga. The sequence goes on from JBGAJT010000271.1 coordinate 1,804, forward strand.
TTCCCTCAGCTGGTCGGCTACCCGATGGAGACGGCGATCGCGGCCGCGCGCATGGTCTTCTCCGGCACGCTCGCCGACCGCCCGTTCGCGCTCTGCCTCGCGCACGGCGGCGGCTGCCTTCCCGCGCTGCGCGGCCGCCTCGAGATGGGCTGGGAGCGCAAGGAGCAGGCGCACACGTCCGATACGCGGCCGAGCGACGCGCTGCGCGCGCTCTACTACGACACCGCCGTCTACGACCCCGTCGCGCTGCGCCGCCTCGTGGAGGACGTCGGAGCCACGCAGCTGCTCGTCGGCACCGACCACCCCTTCGACCTGCGCGAGTTCGATCCGGTCGGGTTCATCGAGTCCGCGGGCCTCGACGCGGAGTCGACCGCGCTCGTTCTCGAGGGCAACGCCCGCCGCCTCCTCGACCTCCCCCGCAGCCACCCCTGACCCTGCGTGTTGCTGGAGTTGTTGGGGCCATCCGGCAGAGAACACCCCAACAAGTCCAGCAACATGCGGGTGGTGGGGGTCAGCGGGGGCGGACCGCGTCGATGGCGTCGAGGATCGCCTCGGCGGTCGCCGGGGCGTGCAGCGGCGGGTCGGTGCGGTGCTCGCCCACGGCGCTGACGGCGTCGCGGATCGCGAGGAACGTCGAGAACGCCAGCAACAGAGGCGGTTCGCCGACCGCCTTGCTGCGGTGGATGGTGTCGGCCGGGTTCGCTTTCTCGAACAGGGCGATGCGCAGGTCCGCAGGGACGTCGTGCACCGCGGGCACCTTGTACGTCGTCGGCGCGAGCGTCTCGAGCGCGCCGGTGCGCTCGTCCCAGCGCAGCTCCTCGGTCGTGAGCCACCCGATGCCCTGCACCAGGGCGCCCTCGATCTGCCCGCGGTCGATCGTGGGGTTGAGCGAGCGGCCGACGTCGTGGAGCACGTCCACGCGCAGCACCCGGTGCTCGCCGGTGAGGGTGTCGACCACGACCTCGCTCACGGCCGCGCCGTAGCAGAAGTACTGGTGCGGTCGGCCCTTCATCCGCTCGCGGTCCCAGTGCAGGCCCGGCGTCTTGTAGAAGCCGTCGGCCCACAGCTGCACGCGCTGCGTATACGCCGTGGCCACCACGTCGGCGAACGGCAGCGCCGCGCCGCCGCCGCGGACCTCGCCGTCGACGAACGCGATCTCGGCGGGGTCGCACCCGAGCGTGGGTGCCGCGACCTCCGCGAGCCGCGACCGGACCTTGCGCGCCGCGGTCTGCGCGGCCATGCCGTTCATGTCGCTGCCGGTCGACGCGGCGGTGGCCGAGGTGTTCGGCACCTTGTCGGTGTCGGTGCCGGTCGACCGCACCCGCTCGAGCGGGAGACCGAGGACCTCGGCCACGACCTGGGCCACCTTGGTGTTCACGCCCTGGCCCATCTCGGTCGCCGAGTGGTTGACGAGCACCGAGCCGTCGGTGTGCACGTGCACGATCGCGCCCGCCTGGTTGAGGTGGGTCAGCGTGAACGCGATGCCGAACTTCAACGGCGTCAGCGCGATGCCGCGCTTGAGCACCGGGCTCGAGGCGTTGTAGACCGCCACCTCCGTGCGCCGGCGCCGGTAGTCGCTGGTGCGGACCAGCTCGTCGAGCAGCTCGGGCAGCACGTTGTCGTCGACGACCGTGTCGTACGGCGTGCGCAGCCCCGCGCTCGGGTCGTCGGCCGTGGGCCTGGGCCGGTAGAGGTTCGCGAGGCGCACGTCGAGCGGATCGACGCCGAGGTGCCGCGCCACCGAGTCGAGCACGACCTCGGTGACCAGCGCTCCCTGCGGGCCGCCGAACCCGCGGAAGGCAGTGCTGCTCTGGACGTTCGTGCGCGCGGCGTACCCGCGGAAGTCGACGGTCGGCAGCCAGTAGGCGTTGTCGAGGTGCGACAGGGCGCGCGACAGCACCGGGCCGGACAGGTCGGCGGTGTGACCCGCCGTCGAGATCAGCTCGGCGCGGTAGCCGAGGATCCGGCCGTCGTCGTCGAAGCCGACGTCCCACGAGGCGTCGAAGGGATGGCGCTTGCCGGTGACGCGGTCGTCGGTGCGCCGGTCCAGGCGCACCTTCACCGACCGGTCGAGATGCATCGCGCCCAGTGCTGCGAGCGCCGCGACCTGCGCCGCCTGCGACTCCTTGCCGCCGAAGGCGCCGCCCATCCGCCGGCACTCCACGCGCACCCGGTGGAAGGGCAGCGCGAGGACCTTCGCGGTGACGTGCTGGACCTCGGTCGGATGCTGGGTCGACGAGCGGACGACCACGGCGCCGTCGTCGACCGGCGTCGCGAGCGCGACCATCGACTCGAGGTAAAAGTGCTCCTGCCCACCGATGCTGAGCGACTCCTCGGCGCGGTGCGGCGCGTGCAGCAGTGCCTCGTCGACCGCCTCCACCGTGCGCGACACCATGCGCATCGGAGGTACGACGTAGTCCTGCGCAGCGTGCGCCGCGTGCGGGTCGAGCACCGGCTGCCGCTCGGCGTACTCGACCTCGACCAGCGCCGCTGCCCGCTCCGCGGCTGCGCGGTCGGCCGCCACCACCATCGCCACCGGCTGACCGAGGTAGGTGACGGCGCCGTCGGCGAGCAACGGGTCGACGCCGATGCGCGGTGCGTGCGAGTTCACGCCCGGGATGTCGCGCGCAGTCAGCACGGCCAGCACGCCCGGGATCGCGAGAGCCGCAGCGGGTTCCAGCGTCACAACGTCGCCGTGCGCCACCGACGAGAGCACGAGGACGCCGTGCGCGGTGCCCTCGGGCTCGGGGATGTCGTCGACGTAGGTCGCACGCCCGGTGACGTGCAGGGCCGCCGACTCGTCGGGCAGCGGTCGGCCGACGACGCTCATCGCCCGCCCCACACGTCGAGGTCGACCGAGGGCGCGTCGTGCCCCGTCTCGTACCACCAGCGCTGCAGCAGCCCGCGGACCGCGCGGTCGCGGTACGACGCCGAGGCGCGGTGGTCGCTGATCG
>JBGAJT010000272.1:0-4755 GCA_044224785.1 Candidatus Nanopelagicales bacterium
CGGCGAGCAGGAGCAGCACGCCGGCCAGCTGCAGCATCGAGCTGCCGTCGGCCAGGCGCAGCAGCAGGAGGAGACCGAGCGCGGCGAGGAGCGCGCCGTACACCTTGCGCATCTCCGTCCCCGCTCCCGACGTCCGGATCTCCGACGCCTCACTCTGGCACGCCGACCCCCGAGACGCCCTGCGTCGCGGCAGGGCGGCGGCTAGCCTGCACAGGTCGGGCCGCCCGGTCCGGCGCCCACCGCACGATCCACGAACGACACCGCACTCGACGGCCGTCCGGCCCTTGTGAACCGCTCCGCGCAGCACGCGCGGACGCGGTGGTGCTCGCGCGTGCCCGTCGCCGGGGAGGTACGCCGTGGACCCGATCGTCGCGCTCGTGGTGCTGGTCGTCGTCGTGGGCCTGCTCGTCGCCGTCGGTGCGCTGGTGGTGCTCTCGCGGCGCGACCGGGTTGCCCTCGCCGAGGCCGCGCGCGGCCGCGACGCCCAGGTCGCGTCCCTGGTCGACTCCGAGCTCGCGCGCCGCGGCGACGAGGTCGAGCGGCGCGCCGAGCGGCTGCGTGCCGAGGCGGCCGAGGAGGCCGACCGCGTCCGCGCGCTCGCGGCCCAGGCCCTCGCCGCGGCGGAGCTCGCGCGCACCGAGGCGGCCGACGACGTGCGCCGGGCCGAGGAGCGCCGCACCCAGGTCGAGGCCGACGTCGCCGCCGCGCGCGCCGAGATCGCAGGCGCCCGCGCCGAGGTCGCCGCGCTGCGCGAAGAAGGAGTGCGCCGCGAGCAGCGCCTCGCCGAGCGAGAGGAGCGGCTCGACGCCGAGGCCGTGGCTCTGGGGGAGCGGCGTACCGCGCTCGAGGCCACCGAGTCCGACCTCGGTGTGCGAGCCGCGACGCTCGCCGAGCTGGAGGCCGCGATCGAGTCCGATCGCGCAGCCGCGCTCGAGCGGGTCGCCGGCCTCAGCGCAGAGCAGGCGCGTGCGGAGGTGGTCGCGCAGATCGAGCACTCGGCCAAGCGCGAGGCCGCGCTGACCGTCCGGGAGATCGAGCGCGAGGCGCGCGACGAGGGCGAGGCGCGCGCCCGGCGCATCGTCACCCTCGCCGCGCAGCGGATCGCGTCGGAGCAGACGGCGGAGTCGAGCGTCGCGGTCCTGCACCTGCCCGACGACTCGATGAAGGGCCGCATCATCGGCCGCGAGGGCCGCAACATCCGTACGTTCGAGGCCGTCACCGGCGTCAACCTGCTCATCGACGACACGCCGGAAGCCGTGCTGCTCAGCAGCTTCGACCCGGTCCGCCGCGAGGTCGCGCGCATGACGCTGCAGGCGCTCGTCGACGACGGGCGCATCCAGCCCAGCCGCATCGAGGAGGTCTACGAGCGCAGCCGCCTCGAGGTCGACGCGGTCTGCCTGCGCGCCGCGGAGGACGCGCTCGTCGGGCTCGGCCTCGGCGACATGCACCCGGACCTCATCGCGCTGCTCGGCCGGCTGCGCTACCGCACGTCGTACGGGCAGAACGTCCTCGGGCACCTCGTCGAGGCCGCGCACCTCGCCGGGATCATGGCCGCCGAGCTGCGGCTCCCGATCGAGCACGCCAAGCGCTGCGCGCTGCTGCACGACGTCGGCAAGGCGCTCACCCACGAGGTCGAGGGCTCGCACGCGCTCATCGGCGCCGAGGTCGCCCGTCGCTACGGCGAGCACGAGGACGTCGTCCACGCGATCGAGGCGCACCACAACGAGGTCGAGGTGCGCACGCTCGAGGCGGTCCTCACCCAGACCGCCGACGCCATGAGCGGCGGCCGCCCGGGCGCGCGGCGGGAGTCCCTCGAGCACTACGTCGAGCGGCTCGAGCGCCTCGAGCAGATCGCGCTGTCCTACCGCGGCGTCGACCGGGTGTTCGCGATGCAGGCCGGTCGCGAGGTGCGCGTCGTCGTCCTCCCCGACGAGGTCGACGACATCGGTGCGCAGGTGCTCGCGCGCGACATCGCCGCCGAGATCGAGCACGAGCTGACCTACCCCGGGCAGATCCGGGTGACGGTCGTGCGCGAGTCGCGCGCGACCGGCCTCGCCCGCTGATCCCTGCTCCGTCCGCGTGACTCTGGGGCACCGTGCCCGTTCCCACGTGGGCCGACCGGGTGACCTCGGGTTCACACCGGGTGAGGTCCCGCACGACGCTGTGCGCACGCGCGCCGACCCGCGGGCGGTTCAGTCGGGCCAGGGAGAACGAGTGATCGGCCGCGTCGTCGCGAAGGTGGGATCCGTCCCCGCCGCCCGTCGTCTCGTCATCGCCACCCCCGGTCTGCGCGACACCACCCGCCGCTTCGTGGGTGGTGCCGACGCCCCCTCCGCCGTCATCTCCGCCGAGGCGCTGCACGAGCAGGGCCTGCGCACGACGCTCGAGCTGCGCGCCGGCGCGGTGCGCACCACGGCCGACGCCGAGGAGCACGTCCGCGCGTTCGCGGAGCTCGGCACCCGGCTCGCGAGCGCCGGCTGCGCGCCGGCGTCCGAGCTCACCGTCACGCTCGCCCAGCTCGGGCTGCACGCGCCCGGTGGCTGGCAGCGCGCGCTGCACCGGCTCTACGACGTCGTCGGGCACGCCGCCGACCGCCGCCTGTTCGTCACCCTCGCGCTGCACGACGAGGCCGACGTCGACGAGACGCTCACGGCCGTCGTCGCGGTCCGCGAGGAGCACCCCTCGCTCGGCGTCGCGCTGCACGCGCGGATGCGGCGTACCGAGGACGACTGCCGGATGCTGTCCGGACCCGGGTCGCGGGTGCGGCTGCTCAAGGGCGGGCACCTCGCGCCGACCGAGCCGGCCGTGGAGCCCGAGTCCGTCGACGACGCCTACCTGCGCTGCCTCGACCTCCTCATGCAGGGGCAGGGCTATCCGATGGTCGCGACGCACGACCGCCGGATCATCGACGCCGCGCTGCGCTCGGCCCGCGAGAACGGCCGGAAGTCGCCGGAGTGGGAGCTGCAGATGCTGCTCGGCGTCCGCGACGGCGACGCCCGTGCGCTGGCGAACGACGGTGCGCGCGTGCGGGTCTGCGTGCCCTACGGGCCGGACTGGTACAGCTCGTTCGTGAGCCGCATCGCCGAGCGCCCGACCAACCTGCGGCTGCTCGCGCAGGCGCTGCTGCCGCGCGAGGACGTGTCCGTCGGCGTGCCGGTCTGACCTGCGCGCTGGCGCGCACGGCACAGTGGGCAGGTGAGCGCGCTCCCCGTCCCGTCGCGGCGTACGGCGGTACTGGTCGCCGTCGTGGCCGCTGCGGTCGTGGTGGTGCTCGGGATCGCGGTCGACGTCGCCTGGTCGCCGCTGGTGCGCGTCGACACGGCCATCGAGGACGCGATGCGCAGCTGGGCGCTCGGGTCGCCCTGGGCGGTCGAGTGGTCGCGGACGTTGGAACGGGTCGGCGGCCTCGGGGTGTCGGCGCTCGTCACGACGGTCGTGGTGCTGGTGCTCCTCGTGGCCCGACGGTGGCGCCTCGCCGTCGGCGTCGTCGCGATCGCCGTCGTCGCGCCACTGGTGACGACGGGGCTCAAGGTCGTACTCGGTCGCGCCCGCCCCGTGTGGGAGGACCCGCTCGGGCACGAGGCGACGTTCTCCTACCCGAGCGGCCACGCCACGGGCGGCCTGGCGGTCTACGCCGTGGGCGGGATCGCCCTCGCCTGCCTGCTGCGCGACCGCCGGTGGGCGCTGGCCGTCGCCCTCGTCTCGACCGGTGTCGGCCTGCTGATCGGCGTGTCCCGGGTGGTGCTCGGCGTGCACTGGCCCAGCGACGTGGTCGGCGGCTGGTGCGTGGCGATCGCCGTCGCCGCCGCCTTCCTGGCGCTCCTGCTCCCGCACCTGCCGGCGGCGGACGGGCCCGCGCCCCCGCCGATCCACCAGCAGGCTGACCCGCCGGCTCCACCGCCCCGACCCCGTCCCCGCTGACCCGACCAGGAATGCCCTCGCATCTCCGGAGATGCGAGGGCATTCGTGGTCGCCCGCGGCGGATCGATCCGGCTCGAGCGGGTTCGGAGGCTGGGCCGTGGTCCCCGTACCCTGGTCCCACCATGCGCACGTACGAGGTCCGCACCTACGGGTGCCAGATGAACGTCCACGACTCCGAGCGGCTCTCCGGCCTGCTCGAGGACGCCGGCTACGCCCGGGCGGTCGAGGGCGAGCAGGCCGACGTCGTCGTGTTCAACACCTGCGCCGTCCGCGAGAACGCCGACAACCGGCTCTACGGCAACCTCGGCCACCTCAAGCCGGTGAAGGACGCGCACCCCGGCATGCAGATCGCCGTCGGTGGGTGCATGGCGCAGAAGGACCGCGGCGAGGTCGTGCGGCGCGCGCCGTGGGTCGACGTCGTCTTCGGCACGCACAACATCGGATCGCTGCCGGTGCTGCTCGAGCGCGCGCGTGTTCAGAGCGAGGCGCAGGTCGAGATCCTTGAGCAGCTTGCGGAATTCCCCTCCAACCTCCCGACCCGGCGGGAGTCGGCGTACAGCGGGTGGGTGGCGATCTCGGTCGGCTGCAACAACACCTGCACGTTCTGCATCGTGCCGTCGCTGCGCGGTCGCGAGAAGGACCGGCGTCCGGGCGAGATCCTCGCCGAGATCGAGGCGCTCGTCGCCGAGGGCGTGTCGGAGGTGACGCTGCTCGGCCAGAACGTGAACGCGTACGGCGTCGAGTTCGGCGACCGCGCGGCGTTCGCGAAGCTGCTGCGCGCGTGCGGATCGGTCGAGGGCCTCGAGCGTGTGCGCTTCACGTCGCCGCACCCCG
>JBGAJT010000273.1:0-4740 GCA_044224785.1 Candidatus Nanopelagicales bacterium
CCGTCGCCGACCGCATCGAGGCGCTCCACGCGCAGGCGCACGCGGCGCGCGACACCGCGGCGGCGGTGCGCGACCTCGCGGCCGACCGCGACTCGGTCGCGGCGCACGAGGTCGAGCTGGCTCGCGTGGCTGCCGAGGCGGGCTTCGCCGAGCCCGACGACGCCCGCGACGCCGTGCGCCCGGCCGCCGCGGTCGCTGCGCTGGAGGCCGCGGTGTCGGCGTGGGAGACGGAGTCCAGCGTCCTGGCCGAGCTCGGCGCCGACCCGCGTTTCGTCGACCTCGATCCCGCGCAGGCCGCCGACGTCACCACCGCAGCCGCTGAAGCCGCGCAGGCCCACGCCGCCGCCGATGCTGCGCTCAAGGGCGCGCAGTCGGAGCTCGCGCGGCGCGACCAGCGGCTCACCGGCTTCCGCGAGCACCGCGCGCGTCTCGACGCGATGCGCACCGCCCGCGATGCGACCTACGCCGACACCGCCGCCGTGCACCGCATCGCCGGCCTCGCCAACGGCACGTCGGGATCACCCCGGATGAGCCTGTCGGCGTACGTGCTGCGGCGCTCCTTCCACCACGTCGTCGAGGCCGCGAACCTGCGCCTGGACCGGATGTCGGCCGGGCGCTACCAGCTGCAGCGCACCGACGAGACCGAGCGCAGGAGCGACCAGGCGGGTCTCGGCCTGCTGATCGTCGACCGGCACACCGGCGAGGAGCGCAGCCCGCGGTCGCTGTCGGGCGGCGAGACCTTCTACACGTCGCTGGCGCTCGCCCTCGGCCTCGCCGACGTCGTGCGCGCCGAGGCCGGCGGCATCGACCTCGACACCCTCTTCATCGACGAGGGGTTCGGCACCCTCGACGCCGAGACGCTCGACCTCGTGATGGCGGTGATCGACGACCTGCGCGACGGCGGCCGCGCGATCGGCATCGTGTCGCACGTCGCCGACCTCAAGGACCAGATCACCGAGCGCCTCGAGATCCGCCGCACCGACCCCCAGGGCCCCAGCCGCACCCGCGTCGTCGCCTAACCCGGATCGTTGTCACTGAATGTGCCATTCGTTGCTAAGAGAGCAACAATCCTGACATTCACGAACGACCCGCCTGCCGCCAGCGCGTCCCCTCGCGCCTCGGTCAGGCAGCGCGCGGGACGACGACGACCGGGCACGCCGCGTCGTGCAGCGCCGCCGCGGTCACCGAGCCGGCGAGCACGCCCTCGAACCAGCCGCGGCCGTGCGTCCCGAGCACCAGCAGCGCCGCGGTGTCCGCGAGCCTCGACGTCACCGTCACCGGGTGCCCGCGCTCGACCCGCAGCTCGACGTCGAGACCCGTGGTCGCGTCGCCCAGCGCGGCCACGGCGTCTGCCACGAAGTCGTGCGCCTGCTTCTCGATCCCCTCCGTCATCTCCGGCGAGGGCATCCAGGTGCCGTACGGATCGCCCATCGGGACGTCCCACGCATGGACGACGACGAGCTTCGCACCGCGCAGCCGGGCCTCGAACGCAGCCCAGGAGAGCACGTCGTGCACGTGCTCGGAGTCGTCGACGCCGACGACGACCGCGCGCCCGACACCGCTCGGGACGTCGCGCACGACGACCGTCGGGCAGTGCGCGTGGTTCGCGACGTGGCGGCTCACAGAACCGAGACGCACCCGGTCCGCGATCGACCGGCCGCGAGCCCCGACCACCGTCAGCTCGGCGTCGCGCGAGCGCTCGATGAGCACCGTCGCGGGGTTCCCGCGCACGGCGTCGACGGCGACGTCGAGGTCCGGGAACGCGCGCAGCAGCCGCAGCCGGTGGTGCTCGAGGTAGACCGGCAGGTGCGCCCCGCCGGGCTCGGGCGCGCTCGCGCCGTCGTCTTCGCCGTGGCTGTCGTCGAGGGTGCGGGCGCGCTCGCCGTACGGGTCGTCGATGACGCTCGCGTGGAGCAGCAGCAGGCGCGACCCGCGCAGCTGCGCCTCGGCAGCCGCCCAGTCGACCGCGTGGCCGGCGTTCGCTGAGCCGTCGACCCCGACGAGGATCGTGCCGGTCATGACCGATCGCCTCCCCGGGAGGGACGCCGGCGGGCTCGGCAGCGGGTCCGGAGCCGACGCGCGTCGCGGTCGCTCCCACCTCCAGTATCCGCCGCCCGGCCCGCCCAAGCCCGTTCAGCAGCACGCCTCCCCGCCACGAGCACGAGGCCGCTCCTGGCTCGGCCACCACCTCCGCGCGGGGAAACGACCGCGCTCCCACGGGTGCTGAGCCGTGGAATCGCCTGTGTGGGAACGGTTTCCGGCCCTGGATGGCTCGAAGTGACCCTTGCGGAGGAGCGTGTACAGGACGAAGGTGACGCTCACCGCGGCGCCTGCCGCGCCCGCACCGGTCCTGGCGGAGCGACCGACCACGTTCGAGGTGGCGCGATGAAGTTCATGGACGTGCACACCGGCATGCAGGGCATCACGCCCGAGGGCTTGATGGAGGCGCACAACGCCGACCTCGCCATCCAGGGCGAGGAGGGGGTCGACTTCCAGCACGCCTGGGCCGATCCCGAGACGGGCATGGTGTGGTGCGTGTCGGAGGCGCCCAACGCCGACGCCGTACGCCGCATCCACGAGCGGGCCGGTCACCCCGCCGACCACGTCTACGCCGTCCCCGTCGAGGCCTGACCGCGCGACGCCGCAGACCCCTCGGTCCCGGGACGTCCGCTCCGACCCGGGACCGAGCTGCGTCGCGGCGACGCCGTAGCGGACGCGTCCGCCGTTCGACAGGGATGGGCCGCGCCGCCGTGCCAGGATGCGCGACGTGGCGACGGCGACGCAGCGCAGGCTCGGACGGGGCACCTACGTCGGCTATGCGCTCGGCTCGCTCGCGACCGGCACGTTCGGCACCGTCCCCGGGCTGCTGCTCCTCTACTTCCTCACCGACACCCTCGGCGTGGCCGCGGGGATCGCCGGCGTCACCGTCCTGATCCCCAAGCTCTGGGACGTGATCTGGAACCCGCTCGTCGGCGGCTGGTCGGACCGCACGCAGACGCGCTGGGGCGCACGACGCCCGTGGATGCTGGCGGGCGCGCTGATCCTGCCGCTGTTCTTCGTCGCGATGTTCGCGGCACCCCTCGCGCTCTCGGCCGGAGCGGCGGCGGTCTGGACCGGGGTCGCGTTCCTCGTCGCCGCGGCGGCGTACGCGCTGTTCCAGGTGCCCTACGTCTCCATGCCCGCCGAGATGACCGACGACTACCAGGAGCGCACCACCATCGTGTCGTTCCGCATCGTCGCGCTGACGGTCGGCATCCTCGCGGCCGGCGCCCTCGCACCGGTGCTCGTCGACTCCGCGGGAGGCGGGCGCGCCGGCTACCTCTGGATGGCCGTCGCGATCGCGCTGTTCATGCTCGTGAGCATGCTCGCCGCCGTCGTCGGCACCCGGAAGGCCCCGCGTACGACGCGACCCACCGGCGCGGGCTCGCTGCTCACCGCGATCCGGGTGGCGCGCAAGAACCCGTGGTTCCTGCGGCTGTGGGGCACGTTCGTCGTGCAGGCCCTGGCCACCGCCGCCACGCTCGCCGCGATCCCCTACTTCGCCACCTACATCCTGGGCAACGAGAAGTCGACGACGCTCCTCTTCGCCGGTCTCGTCGCCCCGGCGATCGTCGTCATGCCGCTGTGGACCCGCTACGCGCGCAGGGTCGGCAAGAAGCACGCCTACGTCGCCGCCTCGTTGCTCTACGCCGCGGCGTCGCTGCTCATGGTCCTCGGCCGCGTCGTACCGACCGCGGTCGTCCTGCTCTTCGTGGTGATGGCCGGCGTCGGCTACTCGGGAATGCAGCTCTTCCCGCTCGCGATGCTCCCCGACACCGTCGAGGCCGACGAGGCGCGTGCGGGGGTGCGCCGCAGCGGACTGCTGACCGGGCTCTGGACGGCGGGCGAGACCGCGGCGTTTGCCGTCGGGCCGGCGCTGGTCGGCCTGCTGCTCGCGGTGTTCGGCTTCGTGTCGCGCGAGGGTACCGACGTCGTCGAGCAGACGTCGAGCGCGACCACCGGGATCCTGCTCGCGTTCAGCGTGCTCCCCGCGATCGCGATGCTGCTCTCGCTGCTCGCGCTGCGCCGCTACGACCTCTCGGCCGAGCGGCTCGCCGCGGTGGTCGAGGAGGCCGGAACCGGCACCGGCATCGCCCCCGTCGACGGGGCGAGCACGTGAGGACTCAGCGGCAGGATCCGCCGCCGCCGACCAGCCGGGCACGCCCCGTCGGACCCAGGACACGACGTAGGTCCCCAAACATGATCATGTTCGGGGACAGACACCCCGGTCCTGGAGCGCGGGGCGGTCGGAGATCCGGGGAACGGGTCGGAGAGGGGATGCGATGAGCCTGCCGGAGAAGGGGCGCAGCCGGGACGAGGTCGTCGCCGACCTCACGTCGCGGCACGCGACCGACCTGCCCACCCACGGCGGTCGCACGTGGGCCTACGTCTACGACTCGGGGCTCGACGACCTCGACCCGGTGATGGACACGGCCCGGTCGATGTACGCCGCGGTGAACGGGCTCGACCCGACCGTGTTCGCCTCGATCGTCGGCCTCGAGAACGAGGTCGTCGGCACCGTGCTCGACCTCGTACGCGCGCCCGACGGCTCGGTCGGCACCTTCACCTCGGGCGGCACCGAGGCGAACAACCTGGCGATCCGCGGCGTGACCGAGGCGCTGGGCGAGCGTCGCCCCGTGGTCACCAGCGTGATCGAGCATCCAGCCACGGCGCGACCGTGCGACTGGCTCGAACGCCACG
>JBGAJT010000274.1:0-4711 GCA_044224785.1 Candidatus Nanopelagicales bacterium
ATGAGATCTCAAATCAAAATAACACACTATATCACGGAAACCACCGACTCAAACAAACAACTTCGCTGCGTCGCCTGCGTCCAGGCAAGACGCCGGGCAGCACCGGCAAGCACCTGAGCAAGGCCCCGCTGGCAGCGCTGCGCCGCGTCGACGAAGTCCTGACGGATCTCGTCGAGCTCCCAGTGCTCGGCCGCCTTGGTGAACGCCCGGTGCGACGGCTCGCGGACGTTGCTCGCCGAGATCGCCGGCAGGCCCTCGTGGGTCATGCTGCTGGAGCGGTGGCCCATGTGCGTGAGCTGGATCATCACCGCGGTGTCGAGCTCGTGCACGTCGTCGGAGAGGCGCCGCAGCCAGGGGACGATCTCGTCCTGCCACATCAGCAGGTTGCCGAACGCAGGCGCGCTGCCGCGGCTGACGATCGCGCTGCCGCCGATCATCGTGAGGCCGACGCCGCCGCGGGCCTTCTCGACGTGGTAGGCCCGGTAGCGGTCCTTGGGCAGGCCGTCCTCGCTGTACGCCGGCTCGTGCGACGTGCTGACGATCCGGTTGCGCAGCGTCAGGTTCTTCAGCGTGAAGGGCGTGAAGAGCGGATCGGTCGGCATCGCTGCTCCTGCGGTGCTCCGGCCTCGGGCGACGACGCCAGGGTGGCGGTGGGCGCGCTCACGGCGCGAGAGGGCGGCGGGAAGTCGACCGATGACGAGTCTCCGAGTCAGAAGTCTCGACGCGTAGGGTGCAGGCATGGCCGGACCGGGCGAGGTGCGGGCGCTGCGGCGTCTCGCGCGCGACGCCGACCCGGCGGTGGCGCGGCGCGCGGCCCTGGTGCTCGCATCGCTGAAGGACGCCGAGCCGAGCCGGTCTCGGCGCACGGCGCAGCTGTGGCGCGAGCGGTGGGAGGAGCTCGGCCGCGACGGGCTGCGGGACCGGCCGCGCCCCGGCCGGCCGCGCGGGACCGTCGCCGACCAGGTGCTGCTGGCGCCGCTGGGCCTGCGCTCCGAGCGCGTCTCGTCGCACCGGGTCGCCGACGCGTGCGGCGTCAGCCAGTCGACGGTCGCTCGGGTCTGGCGCGAGGCGTACGACGGCGACGCGCCGGCCGAGCTCGTCGGTCGGCGGTGGGCGCTCGTCGGTGCCGTGGTGGCCGGCGGACGCAGCGCGCTCGTGCTGGCCGACAGCGGGGCGGGCGGGATCGCGGCGTCGGCCGCATTCCTGCGCTCCCCCCGGCGTCCGGCGCTCCAGGTGCTGCTCGCCGGCGACCTCGTGGCCGCACCGGGCCGCGTCGAGGTGGCGCGCCTGGTCGCCGATGTGCGCGAGACGCACCGCGGCGACCTCCTCGTGCTCGGTCGGCGGGCAGCGGCCGGGGTCGACGTCGTGCTCGACGCCGGCGCCTGGCAGCGGCTGCTCCCGGCGCTCGTCGCGACCGGCACCGCCCTCGACGCTCTGACCGCGCTGCACCGACGAATGCTCGCGTGGGACCGCAGCGCGCCGCTGGTGTGGGTCGCGCCGGCGCCACGGCCGCCCGAGCGTGCCGCCACTCGCCGCGCACCGAAGGCGCGCAGCACGGTGATCGCCGACGACGTCCTCGCCGCCGTGCACCGCCGGCTGGCCGAGGGCCGGCTCGCGGCGGGCGACCGGATCACCGAGTCGTCGCTCGCGCGCGAGGTGCACGCCAGCCGCAGCCAGGTCCACGACGCGCTGCTGGCGCTCGGAGCCGCCAGCCTCGTCGACCTCGAGCCGCACCGCGGCGCCTGCGTCCCGACCCCCGCACCGGCCGACGTCATCGAGACGTACGCCGTGCGCCGCGCCCTCGGGACGCTGCTGGTGCGCCGCGCGGCAGCCGCGCCGGCCGGTGCGCTGGCACCGGCGCGGGAGGCGCTGGACGAGCTGGTGCGCATCGGTCGCAGCGGCGACTCGCGGACTGCCGGTTCCGCCGACATCGCCTTCCAGGACGCCCTCGCGCGCTGCACGCGGATGCGCCGGATCCCTGCGATGTTCGAGACGCTGTCGGCCCAGATCTGGATGTTCTGCGCCGTGCTCGGTGTCCGCTACGCCTACGCGATCGACGCGATGGTCGCCGACGACACCGCGCTGCTCGAGCACGTCCTCGCTCAGGACGAGGCCGCCGCGGTGGCCGCGTGGCACTCGAAGATGGACGACGCCCTCTCCTACATGCTCGGCCAGCTCGAACCGGCTCGGCAGGCACCGGTCAGCTGAGGAGCAGGGCTGCGGCGAGCAGCACGGGCACCGAGGCCAGGGTCGTCAGCAGGATCGCGTCGCGCACCATCACCTCCGCGACGCCGTAGCGCTGCGCGTAGTTGAACGTGTTCTGCGCGGCCGGCAGCGCCGCCAGCGCGACGACCACGAACAGCGCGTGCCCCGTCATGCCGAAGACCTCGGCGCCCACGAGCCATGCGACCGCCGGCATGACGACCGCCTTGAGCGCCGTCGCGAGCACGACGTCCTTGCGGTCCGGGCCCGGCCGCAGGATGCGGACGCCCTGCAGCGAGGCGCCGAAGTTCATGAGCATCAACGGGACCGCGGCGGCGCCGACGATGCGCATCGGCTCCATGACGACGTCGGGCACGGTGACGTGCGTGACGCTCGCGACCACCCCGAGCACCGACGCCACCACGAGCGGGTTGCGCACCGGGGCGAGCAGCACCTGCCGGGGCGACACCCGCCCCGAGGTGCTCGCGTCGAGGAGGGTGAGGACCACCGGCGTCATGAGGATGAGCTGCGCCAGCAGCACCGGCGCGACGTACGCCGCGCTGCCGAGCATGTAGACCGACACCGGGAGCCCGATGTTGTTGGAGTTCACGTAGCCGGCCGTGAGCGCCCCCAGCGTGGTGCTCGCGACCGACCGCCGCCAGACGCCGCGGGCGACCGCGGCGTACACGAGGAACACCGTGAGCGCGGACCCCAGTGCCACGGCCAGCGACCCGGAGAAGACCTGCGCGACGTCGGTGCGCGCCAGGATGGTGAACAGCAGGCACGGGGCGAGGACGAAGAACACCAGCGTGGCCAGCGCCGGTGCCACCTGCGGCGTGATGAACCCGAGGCGGCCGGCGAGGTAGCCGATGCCGATGACGACGGCGATGATGCCGAAGCCGTCGAGCACGCCTGCCACGACCGCAGTCTCTCGCACCGGGGCCGACGACGGCCGGGCGCGTGCCGCTGGGCCGACCGCTGGGCCGACCGCTGCCGACGCGCGCGGCGAGGCTCCCGCGTGTGCGCGCTCGACGTCCCTAGGCTCGGGGCGAGCGAGAGGAGCACGGTGAACCTCGAGAAGGTCGTCTTCGGGTTCTTCGTCATGCTCGCCGCGACGCTGAACTTCGGGTTCTTCATCGGCGACATCGACAACCCCGCGCTGCACAACAAGTACGAGCTGTTCGCCGCGGTCCTGGTGAACCTCATCGCGACGGTGCTGAAGTTCGGCGACCGCACGCAGATCGGCGCGGTCCACCTCGCGACGAGCCTGGTCGCCGACCTGCAGCTCATCGCCGCGAGCGTCGTGCTGGTCTACGCGACCAACGTGTCGACCGAGGGCCTCACCCCGTCGGCCACCGCCAGCGTCGTGTCGCTCTCCGGCGGCGCGCTGCTCGCCAACATCGTGTCGGTGATCCTGCTGGTCATCGAGACGGTCTCCTACCGGCGCCGGTAGCGGGCAGCGGTGGTCCTGCAGGAGCCGGCCCCGTCGCGCGCCGAGGTGCGCGAGGCGGTCGGCAAGGAGTCGTCGGAGGCGGTCTTCCTCGTCCTGCGGCGGATGCGCATCCCGCTCATCGTGCTGCTGCTCATCTTCTCGGTGAGCGTGCTCGGGCTCACCCTCGTCCCGGGCACCAACCCCGACGGGACCCCGTGGCACATGGGGTTCTTCGACTCGTTCTACTTCATGAGCTACACCGCCACGACCATCGGCTACGGCGAGATCCCGCAGGCCTTCAGCGCCGCGCAGCGGATGTGGGTGACGCTCTCGATCTACCTGTCGGTGATCGGCTGGGCGTACGCCATCGGCGCGCTGCTCTCGCTGGTGCAGGGCCGCGCGTTCAAGCAGGCGATCGCGGTGCAGCGCTTCCGGCGGTCGGTGCGCCACCTGCGGGAGCCGTTCTGGCTCATGGCCGGGCACGGCCACACCGGCGAGCAGCTCGGCACCTGGCTCGACGAGCTCGGCCGCCGCTTCGTCGTGGTCGACGTTCGCGAGGAGGCGATCGACGCCCTCGACCTCGGCTCCTACACCGCCGACGTGCCCGCGATCGTCGCCGACGCCCGCACGCCCGACGTGCTGCTCGAGGCCGGCCTGCAGCACCCCAGCTGTGTCGGCGTGCTCGCGCTCACCGACGACGACGAGACCAACCTCGCCGTCGTCATGGCGGCCTCGGTGCTCCGGCCGACGCTGCCGGTGATCGCCCGCACGTCGTCGGCCGGCATCAAGGCGCGCATGCAGGCCTTCGGCGAGCCGACGATCATCGACCCGTTCGACCGGTTCGGCGACCACTTCGCGGCGTCGATGCACGCGCCCGCCACCGAGCAGCTCTCCGACTGGCTCACCCGTGCGCCCGGCGCGCCGCTCCCCGAGCCGCACGACGAGATCCGCTCGGGCCCGTGGGTGCTCTACGGCTACGGCCGCTTCGGCCGCGAGATCAGCCGCGACCTGCGTCAGGAGGGGGTCGAGCTGCGCATCGTCGACAGCGGCACCGGGCTGCTCGACACCGCGCAGGAC
>JBGAJT010000275.1:0-4696 GCA_044224785.1 Candidatus Nanopelagicales bacterium
GGTCGGCACCCGGCTCGAGCTCAAGGGTGCGGTACCAGCGGAGGCGTTCGGCCTCCGGGGTGGGACGAGCCCCAGCCTGGCCACCGCGGGCCTGCGCCGCGTCGTAGGCTTTCTCCCAGGCTTCCTCGGCGGCGTCGCGGAACTGCTCGAGGTTGTAGCGGCATTCGCGCTCGTAGCGGAACCCGCGCCCCGACGTCGCCACCGGGGCGCCGTGGTCGTCGAGGTGCCAGGCCCAGTGGCCGCTGCGCGGGTCGTGGACGATGTGGCCCTCGCCCTCGACGGCGAGCGCACGCACGCGCGCCACCTGGTCGAGCGCGGTCTCGGCATCGACGTACGCCGACGCGGACCTGCCGAGCTCGCGGTTGTTCGCCCCGAGCAGGCGCCAGCCGACACCGGAGCTCCCGTCGGCCGACGTCATGCGGACCCCGGGGACGAGCTGGAACCGCGGGTGCGCCATGACGTCCTCCGGCCAGGGCGCCAGCGGTCCGGGCGCGCGTCTGCCAGACACTGACGCGCGCGCGGGGACGCGGCCCTACGGTCAGGTGAACGACAGGCGCAGGATGCGTGAACGGTCGATCGGGCGGTCTACGCCGCTCGCGGCAGCCCCAGCTCGGCCGCGAGGTGCTCCACCTTCGCAGCGATGAGGTCGCGGCTGCGCCGGACGTCGTCGAGCGTGCGGTCGCGGCGGGAGCCCGGCGTCCAGTCCTCGTAGTGGTGGCGGGCGACGAGCGGGCAGGCCTCCCCGCCGAGCGTCACCACGACGTCGGCCATCCGCACGAGCTCCTCGTCGTAGACGAGCGGACGCGCATCGGTCGCGCGCAGCCCCAGCTCGCCGAGCGCCTGCGCGGCCCACGGGCTCTCGACGGCCGACGTGCCGGCGCTCGCCCAGGCGAGCACGTCCTCGCCGGCACGGTGGCGCAGCAGCGTCTGCGCCATCCACGCGCGCCCGGCATCGGTCGAGCACACGAAGAGCACGGACGGCGACGGCGTGACGACGCGCCAGGAAGCGAGGACGTCGAGCTGCTCGCGCGCGCGCCGCTCGGCGAGGATCGGCAGAAACCGGTTGATGCTCGCCTGCTGCTCGAGCGACGCGAACGTCTCGTGCAGGTAGCGCTCGACGGTCTCGAGCGAGAAGACGCCGTCGAACGCCGCGTGCAGGTCGAGCGCGGTCGCGTGCAGCGCCGCGGTCGGGTCGACCCGGAAGATCTCGGGGTTCTGGTTCACGGGACATCTCCTCGCATCCGAGGCCATGCTCCTCCACCTGAGCCGCGGAATCCACTCCGACTCGCTGCCCGTACCCCACTTGCACCGGATGCTGCGCCATCGAATCCCGCTAAGCCCTCCACTTCAACGGGTGGTCGGTGGCGCCACCCACACGGGTGCGTGACGCAGCGTGCCCACGCGTTCGGGCGAACAAGACCCCCCTCCGCGCCGACGAAGCACCCCCATCGACGTCGGCCCGCGACGTCAGCACCAGGTCCTGGGGGTGTCATGGGGGCGGAGCACGCCGTCGTCGCGCGACGAACGGTCCTCGCCGGCACGGCCGCGGTCGCGGGGGCCGCCGCGCTCGGGGTCGGCCGCAGCACCGGCCGAGGCCGCGACCGCCGCCGTCGTCAAGAAGGTGGTGCTGTACCAGGTCGTCCGGTACCGCTACAACGCCACGAGCCACGTCACGACGGTCCTGTCGTACAAGAAGGTCGCGGTCATCGCGCGCTTCGTCGGCTCGAAGGTCTACCTGAAGAACTCCAAGGGCGTCTGGATCCAGGTCCCCTACGTGTGGAGCAGGGCCAAGGCCGGCCTCTGGTACTCCCGCTACCTGCAGATCCAGATCGCGGCTGCCGCGGCGTACGCGAAGCTGGCCGCCAACCCGACGTCGGGCATCAAGGTCATCCCGCCCGCTGTGTTCAGCACGGCCTCGACGTACAAGACCAACGACTGGGCGCGCCACCTGCTCAGCCGTGCCGGCTACGGCGCGACGCCCGCCGACCTCGCGGCGGTCCGCGCGCTCGGCTACGCCGGCTGGCTCGAGCAGCAGCTCGTGCCGACCTCGATCAACGACGCCGCGTGCGATGCGATCCTCAAGCGCCTCCCCGACCAGTCCCTCCCCATCTGGCGCGTGAAGCACGGCATCGAGACCGACGCGATCAACGGCTGGGAGCAGTTCAACTCCGTCCTGCAGGACCTCACCGTGCGCGCGCTGTGGAGCAAGCGCCAGCTGCTCACGGTGATGGAGGACTTCTGGGGCAACCACTTCAACGTCACGATCTACCACGACAACACGGCCGAGTCGCGAGCCCACTACTCGTACACGATCCGCACGCGCGCCTTCGGGAAGTTCACCGACCTGCTGCGTGCCATCACCAAGCACCCGGCGATGCTGACCTACCTGAACAACCGCGAGTCCGACGCGATCCACCCCAATGAGAACCAGGGCCGAGAGCTGCTCGAGCTGCACACGGTCGGCGTCGACGCCGGGTACGGCGAGGCCGGCGTGCTCGACGCGGCGCGCATCCTCACCGGGATCGGTGTCGACAGCGACTCGGGCGAGTACGCCTTCCAGCCCTGGAACCACTGGGTCGGCTCGGTGAAGGTGCTCGGCTTCACGCACGCCAACTCGACCGACGTCGGCGGCGAGGCCGTGACCGACGCGCTCATCACCTACCTCGCCCACCACCCCGCGACGGCCCGGCGCATCTGCCGCAAGCTCGCGACCCGGTTCGTCTCGGACACGCCGTCCGACGCGCTGGTGGCGATGCTCGCCAACGTCTACCTCAAAAACGACACCAACATCGCGATGGTGCTGCGGGCGCTGTTCTCGTCGGCGGAGTTCGCGGCGTCGATCGGCAACAAGGTCGCGCGGCCCTACGAGGCGATCATCTCGACCGCCCGCCTCATGCAGATCCAGCCGGCCACCAACAACCTCGACGCGCCGCTGCAGCTGGTGTCGATGGCGGACGACGCGGGCCACAACCCGTTCGGTCAGCCGTTCCCCACCGGCCAGGCGGACACCGCCGACGCCTGGGAGTCGACGGCGACCACGCTCGTGCGCTGGAACAACACCATCTCGGTGGTGTCGAACTGGTACCCGAGCGACGTCGTCCGACCACCGCTGCTCAACGTCGCCGTCGGCGCGACGCTGCCGGCGACGCACGGCCAGCTCGTCGACCTCGTGGCCACCAACCTGTTCGGACGCGTACTCGCGCCCGAGCACAAGACCGCGGTCCTCGCCTTCCTCGGCGCCGCCGACACCAAGCCGGTGTCGTCGAACTCCGCCGCGGTGTCGTACGGCCTGAACTCGTTCGTGTCCGTCCTGCTCGACTCGCCGTACCTGAGCCTGAGGTGACGACATGACCGAGACCACCTACCGCGCGGAGTGCTGCGAGGACGCGGCGCGCGCGTCCACGATGAGCCGGCGCACGCTGCTCAAGGCCATCGGCGTCGGCACCGTCGCGATCGCGGCCGGCCCCGGCATCGGGATGCAGGCGGCCTTCGCGGCCGACCCGGGCTGGTCGGGCGACACCCTCGTCGTGCTGTCGCTGCGCGGCGGCTTCGACGGCCTGTCGGCGGTCGCGCCCGTCGGCGACCCGAACCTCACCACGTGGCGCCCCTCGATCGCCGTGCCGCAGTCCTCGGCGTTCCAGCTCGACACGCTGTTCGGCATGCACCCGGCGCTCTCGGCGCTGCAGCCGCTGTGGAACAACGGCAAGCTGGCGTTCGCGCACGCGGCCGGGATGGCCGCGCCCAACCGCTCGCACTTCTCCGCGATGGACGAGATCGAGCGCGCGGCGCCGGGGACGAGCGCGCGCACCGGGTGGCTCGACCACACGCTCGGCCTGCACGCGCTCGGCGGTCCGTTCAGCGCCGTGCAGATGGGCTCGAACTCCATCCCCGAGGCGTTCGCCGGCCCGATCCCCGTGCTGGGGATGGACTCCATCTCGAGCTTCAAGCTCTCCGGCACCAGCAACGCGAGCCAGCGCACCAGCTGGACGAACGCGCTGACGGCGCTGCACTCCGCGGCACCGCCCGGCCTGCAGGACTCCGCGACCGGCACGCTCGGCGCGCTCGGCACGGCGGCCACGCTGTCGGCGACGACGTACACGCCGGCCAACGGCGCGTCGTACCCCAACACCGGCCTCGGACGGTCGCTGAAGAACACGGCGCAGCTCATCAAGGCCGGCGTCGGCCTGCGGGTGCTGACGATCGACCTCGGTGACTGGGACATGCACGCCGACCTCGGACGCGTCGACGGCGGCTGGATGCGCGACAAGCTCGTCGACCTCGGCGGCTCGCTCGCGGCGTTCGCGACCGACCTCGGCAGCTTCCTCGACACGACGACACTCGTGACCCTCAGCGAGTTCGGCCGCCGCGTCGAGGAGAACCAGTCCGGCGGCGTCGACCACGGCTGGGGCAACGTGATGTTCGTGCTCGGCGGGCACGTCGTGAAGGGCGTGCACGTCGCGATGCCGGCGTCGGGCAACCTGCTCGACGACGCCAACATGACCGACGGCGACCTCACCGCCACCACCGACTACCGCGCGGTCCTCGCCGACATCCTCGTCAACCGCACCGGTGCGAGCACCGACCAGGTGAGGTCCGTCTTCCCGGGCTACGACGGCACCACGATCGGCGTCACCTCCGCCTGACGCCGCGCGCCCGCGCGGCGCCGGCGTGTCGAGTCTCCCAGCAGGTCGGCCTG
>JBGAJT010000276.1:0-4665 GCA_044224785.1 Candidatus Nanopelagicales bacterium
CCCCGAGCGGATGGCCGGCGTCAACCACCTGCTCGAGGCGATGCCCCCGCGCCTGCGCGAGCGCATCCTGTCGGAGTTCATCGGCCTGCTCTACTCCCCCACAAGAGCCTGACCTACCCGTTGACATGTGCTGTGGCGCCGGCCTACCGGCGCCCCAGCACCTGTCGACGGAAGGTGCACGAGGACCGGGACCGTGCGGGGGACACGGCCCCGGCCGCTCGTGCGGCTCCTCAGAAGCGCGGGAGCCCGGCGTAGGCCTCACCGGTGAACGGCGAGGCGAGGCGTGTGTCGTACGTCGTCGCCGCGGCGGTGGTCGCGCGCTCGCCGGCGCGGTGCTCCGACCACGCGACGGCGCCGGTCGTCGAGGTGCTCGCGGCCGGCAGCGCGATCGCGACGAGGACGAAGCCCAGCAGCACCAGCAGCAACCACGACGCTAGCCACGCGATCCGGTCGCTGCCCCACCACAGCGCGCGCTCGCGCTCGTGCGACTCGCGCGGGGTGATGTGCTCGTCCGGCGGGATGCCGACGGTCGTGACGTGCAGCGGTGGTAGCTCGTGCAGCGTCGTCGTCATGACGCACCCCCACGATGCGGAACTCCAGCGGGACGGCCCGCGAGCCGCCTGCTCTGCACCTCCAGCGTCGGCCCGCCACCACGACGAGTCCACCCCGCGACGGCGGTCGTGCCGCTCATCGGACGTGGGCGCGCTCCCGCGCTGGACGGCCCCGGGCGGAGGGCGCGAGGGAGGTCCCGCGCTCCCCTGCCCGGGGCCGGTTCAGGAGGCCGTGTCGCGGCCGGGGGTCACGCCACGGCGTAGGTGATGGTGACCGTGACGACGACGTCCTGCGTGCCGGCCTGGATCGGCACGGAGCCTGCCGCGCTGCGCGCGTCGTAGGCCTGCGGCACGGCGTAGGGGTACGCCGACGACGCGACCGACTCGGTGATCGTCTGCACCGCGCCGACCTTCACCCCGGCCGCCGCGGCGTACTGGTCGGCGCGCTGCTTCGCGTCGGCGACGGCGGAGGCGCGGGCCTGGCCCTTGAGCGGGTCGGTGTCGTCGATCGCGACGTAGACGTTGTCGACGCGCACGTTGTCGCCGCCCGCGGCGACCGCGGCCGACAGGATCGAACCCGCCTTCCCGAGCCCGTGGATCTTCACGGTGATGCCCTCGTAGACCACGTACCCGCTGGGCAGCCCCTTGTTCGAGTAGTTCGGCTGGATCGACATGCTCGAGGTCTGGATGTCCTTGGCGTCGATGCCGCTGTTCTTGAGCGCGAAGAGGACCGCGTTCTGCGTCTTGTTCGCCTTCGCGAGCGCGTCGTCGATCGTCTTCCCGGTGGCGGTGGCCGACATCGAGACGGTGAGGGTGTCCGGCGTACCGGTCACGGTCCCCTTGCCGGTGACGGTGATCCCCGTGGTCGGGCTGCCGCCCGAGGTCGCGGTCGGCGCGAACGGGGTCGTGGTGGCGGCGACGCTCGGGCGGGCCGAGCCGAGGAGGTACGCCGCGAGCAGTGCGGCCGTCACGAGCGCGACGGCGAAGGCGGTGCGTCGGGTCACGGTGATCGTCATGCCGCTTGGACGCCGCCGCCCCCACTCCGGTTCCCCCCGCTTGGGAGGTCCCAGCGTGAGCTCGAGGTGCCGCTCAGACCTCCAGTTCGGGGGGCGGAGACGTCGCGAACGGGAGCATGAGGACCGCGCCGATCAGGAAGCAGACGCCGCCGAAGAACGTGCCGACGTTGGCCCACCACAGGCTCACCAGGTCGCCCGACGCCAGCGTGAACGCACCGACGGCGGAGGCGCCGAACAGGATCGACCCGATCATGTTCGCCCACGCGATCACCCAGGCCCGGTCGCGCACGCGCGCGAGACGCCGCTTGTGCACGACGGGTGCCAGCGCGATCGCGCTCGACACGAGGAACAGGATCGAGCCGATCGCGTCGGGGTTCCACACGCTCTGCGTCGAGTAGGCGCTGCGCTCCGCGGCGTTCAGCGCCGCACGCAGCGTGGTGATGTTGAACTCGACGGTGCCGACGAGCTGCACCGCTGCGGCGATGAGGTTCGCGCGGTCGGCCTTGTTCCAGGTGTGGAACGGCTGCGTCGCCTCGTCGTCGGGCGTGCGCGAGGCGAGGGTCTGCAGCGACGCCGCGGTCGTGAAGAACACCGACCCGACGAAGAACGTCCAGCCCGCGACGCTCGGCGACAGTGACGTCGACAGGCTCAGCGGTACGCCGGCCATGAACAGCGCCGAACCGATCGCGAAACCCCATCCGGCCCAGGTGATCCGGCGCTGCGACAGCGACGGCGCACCGCTCATGCGCGGGCGTCCGGGACGAACTCGGCGTGCCGGTAGCCGCTGGCGTCGAGGATCGCGACGGTCGACTCGGGCACCTCGCGGAAGACCCCGGGCAGGTCGTTGAGCGGCTCGGACAGGATCACGTGGGCATCGTCGCTGAACAGGCTCAGCCGGTCCTCGTCGGGGTACATCGCGCGCAGGTCCGAGAGGTCGCTCGAGTGGAACAGCGTGCGGGTGCGTCCCTGCGACGAGTAGCGGAACGCCCAGACGGTCGTGCCGTCGGTGACCGCGACCGTGCCCTGGAACGGGAACGGCACTCCGTGCTCCTTCCCGACCCGCTCGACCTCGGCGAGCGCCCGAGCCATGCCGGCGACCGGGTCGTCGCGCAGCCCGAGGGTGAGCGCGAGGTGGAAGAGCACCTCGGAGTCGGTCGTCCCGAGGATGTCGGGGTAGTGCTGGGGGTCGACCTGCAGGACGAGGTCGCGCTTGACGTCGCGGAACCCGGCGATCACGCCGTTGTGCATGAACAGCCAGCCGTCGTGCGCGAAGGGATGGCAGTTGGTCTGCTGGATCGGCGGACCGGCGGCGGCTCGCACGTGGCAGAAGAACACCGGTGACGTCGTCGCCCCGCTGATCGAGCGCAGGTTGCGGTCGTGCCAGGCCGGCTCGATGCTGCGGAAGACCCCGGGTTCACCGCCCTCGACGGGGTACCAGCCGAACCCGAACCCGTCGCCGTTGACCGTCTCCGCACCGAGCGGCGAGTCGAGCGACTGCGCCACGATCGAGTGCACCGGGTGCAGCAGCAGCTCGCTCGTCCGCAGCGGTGCCCCGCGGTACGCGAACCACCGACACATGACGCCCCCTCCTCGCTCCCACCCTAGGCGCGCGGACGCTGTGTAGAGGCGTAAGGGCGCGGTGAGGCTCAGGGCTCACACCGCCCTTCCGATCCGCAGCGCCCGCAACCTCAGCGCCGACCGGAAGGCAGTCGTGCGGCTCAGGACTCACGCGGGCCTTCCGCCTCTTCGGCGGGCGGAGGCCGACCGGAGCCGCATGGGTTTGGTGAGCCTCAGGGCTCAAGCTGCCCTTCCAGCTCCTCGGATCACGGCGAGAAGGCGCTCGCGCACGCCAGCCGGGTCTCGGCGCAGCAGCTCCGAAGGAATGCGCACCACGACGTACCCGGCGGCCATCAGGGCGAGATCCTTCGTGGCGTCCGCCTCCCGGACACGCGGGTCCAGGTGATGCGGTCCGTCGACCTCGATGGCGAGGCGACGGCCGTCGGGGAGCACGACGACGAGGTCGATGCGGCGCCAGCCGTCAGGCGTCTCGACCAGCACCTGCCGCCGCGGCTCGGGCAGTCCGAGGCTGCGGATCACCCGGACCATGTCGATCTCGGACATCGCGTCGGCGCCGCCGGCCGCCTCGGCGAGGATCTCGCGCAGCAGTCCCCGGTGCCGCACCGGCCCACGCCGCCCGAGCTCCGCCAGCAGCTCGGCTGCCGTCGCCAGTCGCTGCTGCACGGTCGCGACGACGATGCCGCCCGCCGTGCGCGGGTGCGCCTCCCAGCTCGCGGCGTCGATCGCCGCCCGGGCCGCCGTCGTGCACGTCGGCCACCGCCCGCCGATGAGGTCGTCGGGACCGAGGTGCCGGGTCTGGTGGGCGACCACACCGGGCAGCCGCGACGGCAGACCACCCTGCGGGACGAGCACGTGCACGAGGTCGCGCGACCAGTCGCGCAGCCCGAGCGCCTCCAGGGCCGACAGCCCGGCGAGCGCCGCCCGCGGTCCAGCGTGCGTGACGGCCACCGCCCGGCGCTGCGCCCGGGTCAGCACTCCGGTCGACAGCACGACCGTGCTCCGCCCGTACGCCGACCAACGTTCCGCAGCCACCTGGTGCGCGACGTGGTGCGGGCGCACGCCCAGCGCGCGCAGCTGGTCGCGGTGCACGACGCCGAGCTGCCGCTGCGCCAGGTCGCGCAGGCCGGGGACGAGGTCGAGGGCATGGGAGCGGCCGGTCATCCCTGCACCGTGAGCCCGTTGCGGAGGCGCCGCGGCGTACCCAGCCCTCGCCTGGGGACGACACGCCGCACCGCTCGGTGCTGACATGCAGGTGGAAGCAGCGCGCGGGCCGCTGAACCGGAAGGGCGGCGTGAGCCTCCAGGATCGCCTCAGCCTTGCGCCCGAGCACCTCGCAACGGACTCGGCGGGATCGGAAGGGTGTGGTGCGCCTCCAGCCTCACCATCGCCTTACGCCTCTCCCCGTGGCTCCGACCCCGGTCGGATCGGAAGGGTCTGGTGAGCCGCTCGGTCCACGAGACCCCTCGCACCTGCGCGGCTTCGACGAGGTCGCACGGCGCCCTGACGGTGCGGCGGTCCGG
>JBGAJT010000277.1:0-4657 GCA_044224785.1 Candidatus Nanopelagicales bacterium
GGTCGATGCGGCTCGCGTTCCTGCTGCCGTCGCTGCTCGCCGCCGGCGGGACGCTCATCCTCGTCCACGACCTTGCGCGCCGCCTGGCCGGCCGCGAGGCGGCGCTCGCCGCGGCGGTCCCGCCGGCCTGAGCAGGCTGGCGCCCCGGCTCCGGTCCGGAGGCGCCCGAGCCGGACCGCTGGCCCGACCGGTGGCCCGGCGGACCTCAAGGAATCCTCACGACGCGCCGACAGCCTCCCCAGAGGACGGATCCGGGCCGTCCCCCGCAGGGAGGGACGCCTCGATGGGCACGCGCGAGCGACCGGCCCTGCTCGGCTGGTCCCCGTTCGCCCTCACCTGGCTGTTCTCGGTCGTCGTCGGCTGGGGCCTGGTCCTGTTCTCGGGGCTGATGCTGTCGTGGACCGACGTCGTCGAGATGGGCCTGCCGCTGCTGATGATGGCGGCGCTGGTCTTCTTCGGGGAGCTGCGCCCGGTCATCACCTCCGAGTCCTACCTCGCCGCCGGCGTCCCGATCTCCACCGCCTTCGTCTTCGCGACCCTCTACCTGTGGGGCCTCACGCCGGCCCTGCTGCTCGAGGCGGTCGCCGTCCTGCTCAGCGAGATGATGCTGCGCAAGTCGGTGTGGAAGCTGATGTTCAACGTCGGCCAGTACGTGATCAGCGTGACGGCGGCGTGGCTCGTCCTCTGGTTCGCCGGCGTGGCCACCACGCCGATCCAGATGCGGCACACCTTCGTGTGGACCGACGTCGCCTGGATCGTCGGCTCCTGGGCGGCGTACCACGTCGTGAACCTGGTGCTGGTCGCGGGAACGGCGGCCTCGGACGGGCAGTCCTTCTGGGAGTCGTTCTCCGAGGACTTCTGGTACTACACGGTCTCGACCTTCAGCGTGCTCGCCGTGTCGCCGTTCATCGCGGTGATGGCGGCCGGCCCGTGGCAGCTCGTCCCGCTCCTGCTGCTCCCGCTCATCGCCGTCTACAAGACCGCGTCGACGTCGCTGCAGAACCAGCGCCAGGCGCTCCACGACGCCCTCACCGACCTGCCCAACCGGATGCTGCTGCACCAGCGCGTCCAGTCGAGCATCGTCGAGGCACGGCGGGAGAGCCACGGGCTCGCCCTGTTCCTCCTCGACCTCGACCGGTTCAAGGAGGTCAACGACACCCTCGGGCACCCCGCGGGAGACGCCCTCCTCGAGGTCGTGGCCCGGCGCCTGCTCGGCGCCGTGCGGCCGGTGGACACCGTCGCCCGGCTCGGCGGCGACGAGTTCGCCGTGCTGCTCCCGGACGTGCAGGCGCAGGACGCGATCGAGGTCGCGGGGCGCATCCGCACGGCGCTCGCCGAGCCGTTCCGGCTCGACGGCGTGCTCATGGACGTCGACGTCAGCATCGGCATCGCGCTCTACCCGGAGAACGGCGACGACGTCGAGGTGCTCATGCGCCGTGCCGACGTCGCGATGTACGTCGCGAAGGGCGAGGGCACGGGCATCGAGCTGTACGACGTGGCCCGCGACCCGAACTCGCCGGCGCGACTGGGCACCGTCACGGCGCTGCGCGAGGCGCTCGACCACGGCGGCCTCGAGCTGCACTACCAGCCCAAGGTCCAGCTCTCCGACGGCAGCGTGGTCGGTCTGGAGGCCCTCGTGCGCTGGCGCCACCCCGAGCGCGGCCTCGTGCCGCCCGACGAGTTCGTGCCGCTGGCCGAGCGCACCGGGCTTGTGCACAAGCTGACCGCGTGGGTCCTGCGCGCCGCGCTGGACCAGGTCGCCGACTGGTGGGCCGCGGGCATCGAGGTGCCGGTCGCGGTCAACGTGAGCATGCGCGACCTGCAGGACACCGACCTCGCCGGCCTCGTCGTCGCCGAGCTCGACGCCCACGGCCTGCCGCCGGAGGCGCTCGTGCTCGAGGTGACTGAGAGCGTGCTCGTCCAGGACCCGGGCCGCGCCGTCGGGATGCTGCGCGAGCTCGCGGAGCTCGGCGTCTCGTCGTCGCTCGACGACTTCGGCACCGGCTACTCCTCGCTGCTGCTGCTCGAGAAGCTCCCGGTCGCCGAGATCAAGATCGACCGCTCGTTCGTCCGCGCGCTGGACGAGGAGGGCGACTACTCGATGGTCCGCTCGATCGTCGGCTTCGCCCACGGGCTCGGCCTGTCGGTCGTGGCCGAGGGCGTCGAGTCGGCGGTGTCGTGGAAGGTCCTGCGCGAGATGGGCTGCGACGTGGCGCAGGGCTTCCGGGTCTCGCGGCCGATGCCCGGCCCCGACGCCACCGCCTGGCTCCAGGACCGCGTCGGCCGCACCCCGCCGCAGCGCGCGGCGCTGCGCGTCGTCGGCGGCACCGGCACCGCGGTCTGACCCCGCGCCACGGCGCCCGAGTCCGCCGTCCCCGGGCCGCCGCTGCCTCCGTAGGATGACGGGCATGTCCGAGACGCCCTCGATCACCCGCGACGACGTGGCCCACCTGGCCCGACTCGCGCGCATCGATCTCCCGCCCGAGTCGCTCGACCACTACGCCGAGCAGCTGCAGGTGATCCTCGGCGCGGTGGCGCAGGTCTCGGAGGTGGCCGCCGACGACGTGCCCGCCACCAGCCACCCGATGCCGCTCGTCAACGTGTTCCGCGAGGACGTCCCGCGGCCGTCGCTGACCAACGAGGAGGCGCTCTCGGGCGCTCCGTCGGTCGAGTCCGAGCGGTTCCGCGTGCCGCGGATCCTGGACGAGGAGTGAGCGCCGCCGTGACCGACCTGACCCGTCTCACCGCCGCCGAGACCGCGACCGCCGTCGCGTCGGGCGACGTCTCCGCCGTCGAGGTCGCGCAGGCGCACCTCGACCGCATCGGCGCCGTCGACGACCGCGTCCACGCGTTCCTCCACGTCGACACCGAGGGCGCTCTCGCGCAGGCCGCGGCGGTCGACGCCGCCCGCGCCGCGGGCGAGGCGCTCTCGCCGCTCGCGGGCGTGCCGCTCGCGCTCAAGGACGTCATGACCCAGAAGGGGATCCCGACGACCTGCGGGTCGCGGATCCTCGAGGGCTGGCGCCCGCCCTACGACGCCACCGTCACCGCGCGCCTCAAGGGCGCCGGCGTCGTGATCCTCGGCAAGACCAACATGGACGAGTTCGCCATGGGGTCTTCGACCGAGCACTCCGCCTACGGTGCCACCCACAACCCGTGGGACCTCGACCGCATCCCCGGCGGCTCGGGCGGCGGCTCCGCCGCGGCCGTCGCCGCGTTCGAGGCGCCGCTCGCGATCGGTACCGACACCGGCGGGTCCATCCGCCAGCCCGCGGCGGTCACCGGCACGGTCGGCGTCAAGCCGACCTACGGCGGCGTCTCGCGCTACGGCCTCGTCGCGCTGGCGTCCTCGCTCGACCAGGCCGGTCCCTGCGCCCGTACGGTGCTCGACGCCGCGCTGCTGCACGCGACCATCGCCGGGCACGACCCGCTCGACTCGACGTCGCTCGACCAGCCCGTGCCCGACGTCGTCGGCGCCGCCCGGCAGGGCGACGTGACCGGCCTGCGGCTCGGGGTGGTCAAGGAGCTCGGCGGCGAGGGCTACCAGGCCGGCGTCCGCCAGCGCTTCGACGAGGCGGTGGCGCTCCTGACCGAGCTCGGCGCCGACGTCGTGGAGGTCTCGGCCCCGAGCTTCCCGTACGCGCTCGCGGCGTACTACGTGATCCTGCCGAGCGAGTGCTCGAGCAACCTCGCGAAGTTCGACGGCATCCGGTTCGGCCTTCGTGTGGGCGAGGACGACGGCGACCCGAGCGTGGAGCAGGTCATGGCGCGCACGCGCGCGGCCGGCTTCGGCGCCGAGGCCACCCGCCGGATCATGCTCGGCACCTACGCGCTCTCGGCCGGCTACTACGACGCCTTCTACGGCCAGGCCCAGAAGGTGCGCACCCTCGTGCAGCGCGACTTCGCCGCGGCGTTCGAGAAGGTCGACGTGCTCATCTCCCCGACGGCGCCCACCACGGCGTTCCGCATGGGGGAGAAGCTCGACGACCCGCTCGCGATGTACCTCAACGACGTCGCGACGATCCCGGTGAACCTCGCCGGCACGCCGGGCATGTCGATCCCCGTCGGCCTCGCGCCCGAGGACGGCCTGCCCGTCGGACTGCAGATCATGGCTCCCGCCATGGCCGACGACCGCCTCTACAACGTCGGGGCCGCGCTCGAGCGCGCGCTCCTCGACCGCTGGGGGCACCCCATCCTCGAGGAGGCTCCGGCGCTGTGAGCACCCTGAGCACCATGTCCACGCCCGAGCCCGTCCTGCCCTACGACGACGTCGTCGCCGCGTTCGACCCGGTCCTCGGCCTCGAGGTCCACGTCGAGCTGGGCACCGCCACGAAGATGTTCTGCGGCTGCTCCACGACGTTCGGCGCCGAGCCCAACACCCAGGTCTGCCCGACCTGCCTGGGCCTGCCCGGGTCGCTGCCGGTCGTGAACGCCAAGGGCATCGAGTCGGCCATCCGCATCGGCCTGGCGCTGCACTGCCAGATCGCCGAGTGGTGCCGCTTCGCGCGGAAGAACTACTTCTACCCGGACATGCCCAAGAACTTCCAGACGTCGCAGTACGACGAGCCGATCGCCTACGACGGCTACCTCGACGTCGACGTCGAGACCGACGAGGGCATGCGCACCTTCCGCGTCGCGATCGAGCGGGCGCACATGG
>JBGAJT010000278.1:0-4635 GCA_044224785.1 Candidatus Nanopelagicales bacterium
GACCGCCCTCGAGCAGGTCGGGCGGACGCGCGCCGATGTCGTCCTCCTCGAGCTCGGCGTGCCCGGCGGCGGTGTCGAGATCTGTGCCGCACTGCGCGGCGTGCGCCCCGACGTCCACGTCGTGGTCCTCGCCCAGGCCGACGACGACGCCGACCTCGCCGGCGCGGTGCGCGCCGGCGCGCGCGGCTACCTGCTCAAGGACACCAGGCCGGAGGAGCTCGTCGAGGCGCTGCGCGCAGTGGCCGCCGGCTCGTCGCTGCTCTCGCCCGCGATGGCCTCGCGCCTGCTCGACGAGTTCGCCGTGCTCGTACGCCGCAGCGAGGGCGCGACCGAGGGCACCGGCGCGCTGTCGCGCCGCGAGCTCGAGGTGCTCACCCTCGTCGCGCAGGGCCTCAACAACCGAGCGATCGCGGAGACGCTGTTCATCAGCGAGAACACCGTGAAGAACCACATCCGGTCCATCCACGAGAAGCTCCAGGTCCACTCGCGCATGGAGGCCGTCGTCCGAGCCGTCCGCGAGGGCGTCCTCCAGATCGCCTGAACCCCGACTGAACGGCGCCGCGAGGTAGGCGCGGGTGCATCCGCGCTCCTGCGGCGCTGCCTCGGTGGTGAAGGGCGCCGCAGGGGTGGCGGGGTCGTAAGTCGGCGTCCGTGTGGCGCTGGGTCGGTGATGAAGAGCGCTGCGGGGGTGGGGCGAGGTCATCTCGCCTGAACTGCGTCGAGTCGATGGTGGATGGCTTCCTCGGCGTGCACTCGGGATCCCCGTGATCGCGTGATCGCATGATCGCTGAAAGTAGTTGCGCCTCAACGGATTTCGCTCGCTGAACCTCTTGACACGAATAGAACGAGTGTATGAGAATCGAGTCATGTCCGAGACTCCCTCCCGCGACGCGTGCCCGGTGCCGGGCCGTGCCGGCGGCGACGCGTTCGGGCCGGAGGGGCACTTCTCTGACGAGGACGGCGTCCTGTGGTTGCTCGAGGACGCGGACGTCCCGCCGTGGTTCTCCGACGAGGAGCTGCTGGAGATCGCCGGCCCGGTGACGGCGTCGGACCTGATGCTGCTGGACTCGATCGATCCGGCCGGGCTGGGGCGCGCTGGTCTGCTGGCCTACCTGCAGCGCGCGGAGGCGCTCGCGGGCATGGCCGCAGCGATGTGCGCGCGGGCGACGGTGGAGCTGGCAGGCACCGACGGCAGCGACTCGCGCCGGGACCGGGGCGTCGCGATGGAGCTGGGTGCCGCCCGTCGGGTGGGGGAGCAGGCCGCGGCGGCGAGCGTCGCGACGGCGCGGGCGCTGCACGTCGAGTTCCCTGAGTTCCTGGCGGCGCTGTCGACGGGCGAGGTCAGCGAGTGGCACTGCCGGATCCTGGTGTCCGAGACCGCGCACGTGGTCGACCGCGACGTGATAGCGGCGCTGCAGGCCCGGCTGCTGCCCAAGGCCAAGCGAAGGACGCCCAGCCAGTTCCGTCGGGATGTGCGGGCCGCGGTGGTCGACCTGGACGCCGAGAAGGCTGCCGAGCGCTTCGAGCGCGCACGCTCGGACCGGTACGTGTCCTGCAAGCCGCTGCCCGACGGGATGGGCTACCTCGGCGTCGTGTCGGACTGGCCCACGATCAAGGCGATGCACGACGTCATCACCACCGACGGGCGCGCCGCGCAGGTGGCCAAGGGCGGCGCGAAGGCCGTCCGCGACGGCGACCTGGACGCGAGCGCGGACGCCTGCCGCGCCGAGGCGTTCGCCGCCCGGGTGCTGGGCCGCGTGGACCAGGACGGCCAGGTCTGTTGGGACCGTGAGCCCGCGACCGTGTCGCTCACTCTGGTGATGGACCTGCCCACCCTGCAGGGCGAGGCCGACCGGCACGCGCTGCTCGACGGCGAGCCCGTCCCCGCTGCGGTGGGCCGCGAGCTCGCCGAAGCCGCGACGCTGTGGCGGCGCGCGGTCACCGATCCCGTCGACGGTCACCTGCTCGACTACGGCCGTGAGCAGTACCTCCCGGCCAAGCTGCGCGACTACGTCCTGCAGCGCGACCACTGCCGCGCCCCGGGTTGCACCACCCGTGCGCCGTCCCGCCTGGAGATGGACCACGCGATCCCGTTCCCAGACGGCGAGACGTCCGCGGAGAACACCGGCGGTCTGTGCCGCACGCACCACCAGATGAAGACCGAGCGCCTCGCCGACGTCATCGACTCACGAGCCGACGGATCCGCGACCTGGCTCACCGGCTGGGGCCAACGCATCACGATCCCGCCCCGACCGTTCCTCCACGACCCCACCGACCGCTCGACTGCGAGCCCGCCCCCGACGGAACCACCACCACCGCCGACACCTCGCCGACCCACGGCGTCGCCGCGCGAGTGGGACGCCAGTGAGTTCGACCAACCCGACGACCCACCCTTCTGACCGAAGGGTCACCCCCGCGCGCCCCAAGACAGACCGACCAATACCCGGCAGTATCGCTCGGGTGGCGTCGTCGCTCGGCTGGGGCTGGCTGATCGTCGCGGCGCTCGGCGTCGTGGCGGTCATCAGGGCTTGGCGGTGGCGTGACCAACCGTGGGGCTCAGCCTGGCTGGCACCGGTCAGCCTCCTCGTTGGCGTGGTCGGCCTGCTTGTGGACGTGCTGCCCATTGTTCTGCTCGGCATGGTTGGACTGGTGGTCGGCTTCGCCGTCGATCGGTTCTTCATGTGGCGTGCTGACTCGACGGGCTACTACAACGAGCGAGACAGCGAGAGGGCCTGGAGAGCGTCGCGGATGCGCTGAAGAATGCCGCCGAAGTGCCGTTATGTGCTGGCGTATAGCGGGGGTCTACTACCTGCCTTCAGCCAGCCGCGTTTCCGCCTACGGCTCCCCAGCTATCCCTTACCGGCAAGTCGGCCAGCAACAAGAGGGTAGTCAACCCCGGGGCGCAAGGAAGTGCCGTTAGGGGGCGTCGATGAGGCATGCTTCGGCCGTGCACATCGTCGGCTTCGATCGGGTGCCGACTCAGTCGGTCATCCTGCCGAACGGCTCAACCGCCGTGGTTAGCGGGGTGCGGGGTAACGCCCCCGGAAGCCTCCAAATGCTGGCTCGCATGTGGTCTCGACTCACGTGGACGTTCACGCCGCGATCTTCCCGGACCTGGCGTGTGGAGGTCACCGCCAACAGCCTGGACGGCGGCCAGTGGTCGGCGTCGCTACCCGCGAAGGACCAAGCCGAGTACGAAGCTGCTCGCGTCCGCGACTCCCTGTTCCAGCACGGCAACCTAAGCCGCCTCTGAGCGCCCCTAGGTGCCGATCTGGCTCGGGTCAGAGGGCGCAGGCGGGGGTTCCTCCGGGCAGGCGCTGACGGTTGGCGGCGACCCACGAGTAGACGAGGTCGGCGACGTACGAGGTCGGGCGGACGAGCGCCAGCGTGCCGAGGCCGCGTGCCGCGACGCCCGCTGCACCGCCACGGCTGCGGCCGCCGGCCTTCAGCAGGCGGCCGACGGCGGCGGCACCCGCGGCTCGGGTGGTCACGGGTGCCGTGACGTCGCCGATCCACTGGACCTTCTCGTCGCACTCGCGCGCGGTGAGGCCGAGCGAGTCGAGGTCGACCCGCTGGTAGGGCGCGATCGCGAAGGCGCCGGGGAACCGGTCCGACAACCACGTCACGCTGGTCGTGCAGAAGCCGCAGTCGCCGTCGAACACGAGGACGGCTCCGGTGCGCAGCGCGGTCGGCATGCCTCCAGCCTCGCACTCCTCCGCGGACGCCGCGACGCGGGCCGGCGTGCCGCGTCGCCTTCCTGGCAGGGAGCCGGCCGCAGATCCGCGGCCGCCTCCGTTGGCGGCGTTGCTACCAGGCCTCGATGACCAGATCGCGGGTCTGCTCGAGCAGCTGCGGCATGGTCTTGGTCGCGGCGATCACCGGCATGAAGTTGGTGTCGCCGCCCCAGCGCGGGACGACGTGCTGGTGCAGGTGACCGGCGACGCCGGCGCCCCCGACCGAGCCCTGGTTCATCCCGACGTTGAAGCCCTGCGCGCCCGACACCGACCGCAGCACCGTCATCGCGCGCTGCGTGAACGCGCCGAGCTCGGCCACCTCCGCCGCGTCGAGCTGGGTGTAGTCGGCGAGGTGGCGGTAGGGGCACACCATGAGGTGCCCGGCGTTGTAGGGGTAGAGGTTGAGCACCGCGAACACGGTCTCGCCGCGGGCGACGACGAGGCTCGCCTCCGGGTCGCTGCCCGGAGCGACGCAGAACGGGCACTCGTCACCGGCGTCGTCGTGGCGCGGCTTGTTCTCGCCGCGCAGGTACGCCATCCGGTGCGGCGACCACAGACGCTCCCAGGCGTCGGCGCCGCTCACACCTGCACCCGCGCGTCGCGCGCGGCCGCGATCTCGGCGATGGCCTCGGCGACGGGTACGCCGTTCTTCTGCGACCCGTCGCGGTAGCGGAACGACACGGCGCCGGCGGCGACGTCGTCGTCGCCCGCGATGAGCATGTAGGGGACCTTCTGCTTCTGCGCGTTGCGGATCTTCTTCTGCATCCGGTCGTCGGAGGCGTCGATCTCGACACGCAGGCCCTGGGCGCGCAGCTGTGCGGCGACGTCCTGCAGGTAGTCGACGTGCCCGTCGGTGATCGGGATGCCCACGACCTGCACGGGCGCGAGCCACACCGGGAAC
>JBGAJT010000279.1:0-4633 GCA_044224785.1 Candidatus Nanopelagicales bacterium
ACCACGCCGAAGGAGTCGCGCACGACGTCGGCGAGGGGCACGGCGTCGAACGACTCCGCGAGCTGCTCGAGCGTCCGGGCCCGGTCGAGGCCGAACGCGCCGACCCGCGTGCGGCGAAGCGCCGTCAGGTGCCCGCCGACCCCGAGCGCGGCGCCGAGGTCGCGGGCCAGCGCGCGGACGTAGGTGCCGGTCGAGCACTCGACCTCGACGTCGAGGTCGAGGACGCCGTCGCCGTAGCGCGCGTCGAGCACCTCGAACCGGGACACCGTGACGGGACGCGCCGGGAGCTCGACGTCCTCCCCCTCGCGGACCCGCTTGTAGGACCGCACGCCGTCGACCTTGATGGCGCTCACGGCCGACGGGCGCTGGAGGATGTCGCCGCGCAGCGCGACGAGCGCGGCCTCGACGGCGACGAGGTCGACGCCGGACGCGTCGTACGCCGACACCACGTCGCCCTCGGCGTCGTCGGTCACCGTCGAGACGCCCAGGCGGACGGTCGCGGAGTAGGCCTTGTCGGTGAGCGCGAGGTGGCCGAGCAGCCGCGTGGTCCGCTCGACGCCGACGAGCAGGACGCCGGTGGCCATGGGGTCGAGGGTGCCGGCGTGGCCGACCTTGCGGGTGCCGGCGAGGCGGCGCACGCGGGCGACGACGTCGTGCGAGGTGAGGCCCGACGGCTTGTCGACGACGACGAGCGAGTCGGGTGCCGTGCGCTCGCGGGGACCGCGGGCCATGGCTACTCCGGCAGGTGCGGGGCGGAGTCGAGCGCGGCGCGCACCGAGCGCAGCACCTCGCCGGGCTCGCCGTGGCCGGTGAAGCCCGCGGCGTAGCGGTGACCGCCGCCGCCGAGGTCCATCGCCACCTGCGAGACGTCGATCCGGCCCTTGCTGCGCATGGACACGCGCCAGGCCCCGGTGTCGTCCTGCTTGAGCACGCACGCCACCTCGGACTCGGTCGCGATCCGCAGGACGTCGATGACCCGCTCGACGGCGTCGAGCGGGAGCTCGAGGGCGTCGCGCTCGTCGCGCGACACGACGGTCCAGACCAGGCCCAGGCCGCCGACCGCCGACTCCTCCAGCACCGAGCGGTCCAGTGCCGCCCCGAGCAGGCGCAGCGCCGCGAACGGCTCGTCGTCGTAGATGTGGCGGGCGACGACGTCGTGGCGCATCCCGGTGCGCATCAGCCGCGCAGCGACGTCGTGCGTGCCGGGCGTCGTGCCCGCGTACTTGAACGAGCCGGTGTCGGTGACCAGCCCGGAGTAGACGGCGGTCGCGATGTCGATCGTGAGCTCGATGCCGAGCCGGTCGACGAGCTCGAGCGCGAGCACGGCCGTGGCCGGCGCGGCGACGTCGACGAGCGGCAGCGGCGCGAACCCGGTGTAGGACGCGTGGTGGTCGACGGCGATGAACGTCGCGGCCGACTCGGCGGCCTGGCGCAGGACGCCCAGCCGCTCGATCGAGCTCACGTCGAAGGAGGCGACCACGGGGTGCGCGGTGATGGAGTCCGGGGCCACCAGGAGGTGCTGCCCCGGCAGCGAGCGCAGCACGCGCGGCAGCACGAACGGGTCGTCGCCGTAGGACACGACGACGTCGACGCCGCGCGCCTCGAGCGCGAGACCGACCGCGAGCGCCGAGCCCAGCGCGTCGGCGTCGGGCGACACGTGCGCGAGGAGCAGCACCTTGTCGCCCGACGTGAGCGCCGCGACCGCGGCGTCCCAGTCGGCCTCGAGCGGCGGCGACGTCCAGGTCACGAGGCGGGCTCCTCGTCGAGCTCGTCCTCGTCGTCCTCGTCGCGCGGCTTCTTGTAGGGATCGGCGTCGCCGGCGTAGACGGCGTTGGCCGCCTTCTCGTGCACCTCGGCGTCGGCCGCTGCGGCGGTGCGCAGCAGGTCCTCGATCGCGAGCGCGTTCTCCGGGACGGCGTCGGCCACGAAGGTGAGCGTAGGGGTGAACCGCACGCCTGTCTGGCGTCCGATCTCGCTGCGCAGGACGCCCTTCGCGCTCTCCAGCGCGGCGGCGGTGCCCACCTTGTCGTCCTCGGTGCCGTAGACCGTGTAGTAGACGGTCGCGTCGTGGAGGTCGCC
Source organism: Candidatus Nanopelagicales bacterium (assembly GCA_044224785.1). Taxonomy (GTDB): domain Bacteria; phylum Actinomycetota; class Actinomycetes; order S36-B12; family CAIYMF01; genus Longivirga. Next base: position 2,080 of record JBGAJT010000279.1, read on the forward strand.
GGTGACGCGCGCGTCGGTGATCGTCACGAACCCCACGCGCGGGTCCTTGATGCGCTGCTCCAGCGTCTCGGCCACGATCACCTTGATGCGGTCGGCGAGCTTGCGGGCGCGGGCCGGGTCGGCCATGGCGGCGTCCTTCCTCGAGGTCCGGGTGCCGCACGGGCGGTCCGGGTCGTCTGCGTGCTAGTCGTCGTCGCTGGCGCGCAGGGTGCGGTGCGCGCTCAGCAGGTCGAGCTCGGGCCGTGCGGCGACGAACCGCTCGCACGAGTCGAGCACGTCCGTGCAGTGCGCGGGGTCCCCCGACACCACCGCCACCCCGAGCACGGCCCGGCGGTGGAGGTCCTGGTGCCCGACCTCGGCGACCGCGACGTCGAACTGCCGTCGCAGGTCCGCGAGGACCGGGCGCACCAGGGCGCGCTTGTCCTTGAGGGAATGTACGTCGCCGAGGAGGACGTCGAGCTCGAGGGTGCCCACGAACACGACGTCCTCCTGGCGCTGTCGAACGGTCAGACGCGCGGCTTCTCGCGCATCTCCCAGGTCTCGATGATGTCGTCGACCTTGATGTCGTTGAACGACCCGAGGCCGATACCGCACTCGAAGCCCTCGCGGACCTCGGTGGCGTCGTCCTTGAACCGCTTCAGCGAGTCGATGGTGAGGTTGTCCGCCACGACCGCACCGTCGCGGATGAGCCGCGCCTTGGCGTTGCGGCGGATGAGGCCCGAGCGCACGAGCGAGCCGGCGATGTTGCCGAACTTGCTGGAGCGGTAGACCTCGCGGATCTCGGCGGTGCCGAGAGCCACCTCCTCGTACTCCGGCTTGAGCAGGCCCTTGAGGGCCGCCTCGACCTCGTCGATGGCCTGGTAGATCACCGAGTAGTAGCGGACGTCGACGCGCTCGCGGTCGATGATCTCCTGCACGCGCTCGGCCGGCCGCACGTTGAAGCCGATGATGACGGCGTCGGACGCGACGGCCAGGTTGACGTCGTTCTGCGTGATCGCACCGACACCGCGGTCGATGACGCGCAGGCTGACCTCGTCGCTGACCTCGATCGCCACGAGGGCGGACTCGAGGGCCTCGACGGAGCCGGAGACGTCGCCCTTGAGGATGAGCTTGAGCTCCTCGACCTCGCCGCGCTCGAGGGACTTGAGGAAGTCCTCGAGGGTGCGGCGGCCGCGCGCCTGCGCCAGCGCCGCGTTGCGCTCGCGCGCCGCACGGGTCTGGGCGATCTGACGGGCGGTGCGGTCGTCCTCGACCACGAGCATGTTGTCGCCCGCGCCGGGGACCGAGGTGAGACCCAGGACCTGGACCGGACGCGACGGACCGGCCTCGTCGAGCGGCTCGCCGTGCTCGTCGAGCATCGCGCGGACGCGCCCGTAGGCGTCGCCGACGACGATCGAGTCGCCGGGGTGCAGCGTGCCGCGCTGGACCAGCACGGTCGCCACCGGGCCGCGGCCGCGGTCGAGGTGGGCCTCGATCGACACGCCCTGCGCGTCCTGGTGCGGGTTGGCCCGCAGGTCCAGGGCGGCGTCGGTCGTGAGGATGAGCGCCTCGAGGAGCTCGTCGATGCCGAGGCCGGCCTTGGCCGAGACGTCGACGAACATCGTGTCGCCGCCGTACTCCTCGGGCACCAGGCCGTACTCGGTCAGCTGACCGCGCACCTTGGCCGGGTCGGCGCCCTCCTTGTCGATCTTGTTCACCGCGACCACGATCGGCACGTCGGCCGCCTTGGCGTGGTTGAGCGCCTCGATCGTCTGCGGCTTCACGCCGTCGTCGGCCGCCACCACGAGGATCGCGATGTCGGTCACCTGCGCACCACGGGCACGCATGGCGGTGAACGCCTCGTGACCCGGGGTGTCGATGAAGGTGATGGCACGCGGGTCGTCGGTGTCCTTGCGGGTGACGACCTGGTAGGCACCGATGTGCTGGGTGATGCCGCCGGCCTCCTTGGCCACCACGTTGGTGTTGCGGATGGCGTCGAGCAGGCGGGTCTTTCCGTGATCGACGTGGCCCATGACCGTGACGACCGGCGGACGGGCCTCGAGGTCGGACTCGTCGCCCTCGTCTTCGCCGAACTCGAGGTCGTAGGACTCGAGCAGCTCGCGGTCCTCGTCCTCCGGGCTGATGACGGAGACGTCGAAGTTGAGCTCGGTGCCGAGCAGCATCAGCGTCTCGTCGGACAGCGACTGGGTCGCCGTCACCATCTCGCCGAGCTTGAACATCACGGTGACGAGCACGCCCGCCGGCACGTTGATCTTCTCGCTGAAGTCGGTGAGCGACGAGCCTCGCGCCAGACGGATCGTCTGGCCCTGGCCCATGGGACGGATCTCGCCGCCCATGGACGGGGCCGACATGTTGTCGAACTCCTGGCGCTTCGCACGCTTGCTCTTGCGACCGCGGGCCGGCTTGCCGCCGGGACGGCCGAACGCGCCGGCCGTGGTGCCACGACCGCCGGCACCGGGACGACCGCCGAAGCCGCCACCGCCGCCGCCGGGACGACCGGCGTAGCCGCCACCGCCGCCGCCACCGCCGGGGGCACCGCCGCCGCCGGGACGAC
>JBGAJT010000027.1:0-19330 GCA_044224785.1 Candidatus Nanopelagicales bacterium
CGAGCCGGCCTTCCGGGCCGTCGAGCGGGTCGCGGTGGTCGCCGCGCTCCGGGAGCACGACGGCGTGCTGGCGCTCGGCGGCGGTGCGGTGCTCGACGAGGGGACGCGCTCGCTGCTCGCCGACCAGCCGACGGTGTGGCTGCAGGTGGGCGCCTCCGCCGGCGCGCACCGTGTCGGTCTCGACGTCCCGCGTCCGGTGCTGCTGGGCAACGTCCGCAGCCGGATGGTGGCGCTGCTCAACGAGCGGTCGCCGCTCTACGACGCCGTCGCACGGCTGCGGGTCGACACCGAGAGCCGTACCCCGGACGAGGTCGCCGACTCGATCCTCAGCGGGCTCGGGCTGGAGGCGCACGATGGCTGACGCCACCCGCATCGCCGTCACCGGCGAGTCGCCGTACGAGGTCGTCGTGGGTCACGGGCTCGCGCCGCTGCTGCCCGAGGCGCTCGGCGACAAGGTCCGCCGCGTCGCTCTGCTGCACCCCGCATCGCGCAGCACCACGGCCGTCGAGCTCGCCGACACCGTCCGCGCGGCAGGCGTCGAGCCGCTGCTCGTCAGCCTGCCCGACGCGGAGGACGCGAAGACCGCCGACGTCGCGGCGCGCTGCTGGGCCGAGCTCGGCGCGGCGGGCTTCACGCGCTCCGACGCCGTCGTCGGCATCGGGGGAGGCGCCACCACCGACCTCGCGGGGTTCGTGGCCGGCACCTGGCTCCGCGGCGTCCGCATGGTCACCGTCCCGACGACGCTGCTCGGGATGGTCGACGCCGCCGTCGGCGGCAAGACCGGCATCAACACCGCGGAGGGCAAGAACCTCGTCGGTGTCTTCCACGAGCCCGTCGCAGTGCTGTGCGACCTCGACTCGCTCACGAGCCTCCCGCGCGAGGACCTCGTCGCCGGGCTGGCCGAGGTGGTCAAGGTCGGCTTCACGAGCGACCCGCGCATCCTCGAGCTGATCCGTGCCGACCCCGCCGCCGCGACCGACCCGGGCTCGCCGGTCCTGCGCGAGCTGGTCGAGCGGGCCATCGCGGTGAAGGCCGCCGTGGTCGCCGACGACCTGCGCGAGTCGAGGCCAGGCGGCCTGGGCCGCGAGGTGCTCAACTACGGCCACACGTTCGCGCACGCGGTCGAGCAGGTCGAGCACTACCGGTGGCGGCACGGTGACGCCGTGAGCGTCGGGCTGGTGTTCGTCGCGGCGCTGGCCCGCCGGGCCGGCCGGCTCGACGCGGCCGACGCCGCGGTGCACGGCGAGGTCCTGCGGTCGCTGGGGCTCCCCACGTCCTACGCTGCCGGACGGTTCGACGAGCTGCTCGCGGCGATGCGCGTGGACAAGAAGACGCGCGGCGACCTGCTGCGGTTCGTCGTCCTGGACGGCATCGGCCGCACCGGCCTGCTCGAGGGGCCGTCGACCGACCTGCTCGTCGCCGCCTACGCCGAGGTCTCGGAGGATCAGTCATGACGCGGGTGCTGGTGCTCAACGGGCCGAACCTGGGCCGCCTCGGGTCGCGGGAGCCCGACGTCTACGGCTCGACGACCCACGACGACCTCGTCGCCCTGTGCGTCGCCGAGGGGGAGTCGCTCGGCCTCGAGGTCGAGGTGCGCCAGACCGACGACGAGGCGACGCTCGTGCACTGGCTGCACGAGGCGGCCGACGGCAAGGTCCCGGTCGTCATCAACCCGGCCGCCTTCACGCACTACTCCTATGCACTGCGCGACGCCTGCGCCCAGCGCACGGCGCCCCTCGTCGAGGTGCACCTGTCCAACCCGCACGCCCGCGAGGAGTTCCGGCACACGTCGGTCGTCTCCGCGGTGGCGAGCGGCACGATCGCCGGCTTCGGCGTCGACTCCTACCTGCTGGCGCTGCGCGCCGTCGCGAAACTGGTCGGCTGATGGACCACGCCGGCCGTCGCGACCGGCTGCGCACCGGTGCCGCGCTGCACGACGTCGACGCGCTCCTGGTCACCGCCCTGACGAACACGCGCTACCTGACCGGCTTCACCGGGTCGCACGGCGCGGTCCTGCTCACCGCCCGCGCGGGCGACGACCGGCTCGGCACGGACTTCCGCTACGTCACGCAGGTCGAGACCGAGTGCCCGGGCATCGAGGTCGTGGTCGAGCGCAACGCGGGACTCGCGCTCGCGGCGTACGCCGTCGGCCTCGGCGTCACGCGCCTCGGGGTCGAGGCCGAGCACCTCACGGTGGCCGCGCGCGACGCCCTGGCCGCCGCCCATCCCGCGCTGCAGCTCGTGCCGCTCACCGGCTCGGTCGAGGCGCTGCGCATCGCCAAGGACGACGACGAGCTGGCCGCCGTGGCCGAGGCCTGCCGGATCAGCGACGCGGCCCTGGCCGCCCTGATCCCGGAGGTGCGGCCCGGCCTCACCGAGCGGGCGGTGGCCCGCCGCCTCGAGAACCTCATGCTCGACCACGGCGCCGAGGCGATCTCGTTCGAGACCATCGTCGCCAGCGGCCCGAACTCGGCCATCCCGCACCACTCGCCGACCGACCGGGAGATCGCCGCCGGAGACCTGCTCAAGATCGACTTCGGTGCCCTCTACGCCGGCTACCACGCGGACGAGACGCGCACCTTCGTCGTGGGGCGTGCTCCCGAGGCCTGGCAAGCCGAGCTCCACGCGCTCGTCGCGGACGCCCAGCGGGCCGGTCGCGAGGCGCTCGCCGTGGGCTCGTCGTACGCCGACGTCGACGCCGCGGCCCGCTCGCTGATCGGTGACGCCGGTCACGCCGAGCACTTCGGGCACGGTCTCGGGCACGGGGTGGGGCTCGACATCCACGAGGCGCCGTTCTTGGGCGCCGCCGCGGACGGTATCCTGGGCGACCGCACGCCGGTGACCGTCGAGCCGGGGGTCTACCTCCCCGGGCGCGGCGGGGTCCGCATCGAGGACACCCTCGTGGTCCGGACCGGCGGGCCCGTGTCGCTCACCATGACGACCCGCGAGCTTCTCGTCCTCTGACCGAGGACCCCGACCAGGAGACCATCCGTGGCCACCACCAACGACCTGAAGAACGGCCTCGTGCTCAACATCGACGGCCAGCTCTGGACCGTCGTCGAGTTCCAGCACGTCAAGCCCGGCAAGGGCCCGGCCTTCGTCCGCACCAAGCTCAAGCACGTGCTGTCGGGCAAGGTCGTCGACAAGACCTTCAACGCCGGCGTCAAGGTGGAGACGGCCAACGTCGACCGCCGCGACTACCAGTACCTCTACCGCGACGGCGAGGACTGGGTGTTCATGGACACCTCGTCCTACGACCAGGTCCACGTGCAGGACGCCGTCGTCGGCGACAACGCCAAGTGGATGCTCGAGGGCCAGTCGGTCATCCTCGCCGCCCACGACGGCGCGCCGCTCTACATCGAGCTCCCCGCCTCGGTCGAGCTGATGATCACCTACACCGAGCCGGGCCTGCAGGGCGACCGCTCCACCGGCGGCACCAAGCCGGCGACGCTCGAGACCGGCGCCGAGATCGCGGTCCCGCTGTTCATCGAGAACAACACCAAGGTCAAGGTCGACACCCGCGACGGGTCGTACCTCGGCCGCGTCAACTAGTCGTGACCGCTCGCGGCAAGGCGCGCAAGAAGGCGCTCGACATCCTCTACGAGGCCGACGTGCGCGGCGTGCCCGCCGTCGAGGTGCTCGACGCGCGCGTCGACACCGACCAGGCTCCGACCAACCCCTACACCACCGAGCTGGTGTGGGGGGTGGTCGAGCACGCGAGCCGGATCGACGACCTGCTCGCCACCTACGCGCAGGGCTGGACCCTCGACCGGATGCCGGCCGTCGACCGCAACGTCCTGCGCATCGGCGTCTACGAGCTGCTCTGGGCCGACGACGTGCCCGACGCCGTGGCCATCTCCGAGGCCGTGGCGCTGGTGCAGTCGCTGTCGACCGACGAGTCGTCGTCGTTCGTGAACGGGCTGCTCGCGCGCATCCTCGAGGTCAAGCCGCACCTCGCCCTCGACGGCGGCTGAGCCGCAGGTCGTACGCCGACGTCGTCGGCGGGCCGGGTGCCCCGAGTGGGATTCGAACCCACACTGGATGGTGTTTGAGACCACTGCCTCTGCCGGTTGGGCTATCGGGGCGGCGCGCTCAGGCTACCGGGCACCCGCGCGCGTCCCGCCTTCCGTAGGCTTCGGGCCGTGAGCACCGACAGCACCGGACCCCTGCGCGTCGTCGTCGCCGAGGACGAGGCCCTCATCCGCCTCGACCTCGTCGAGATGCTGCGCGAGGAGGGCTACGACGTCGTCGGCCAGGCGGGCGACGGCGAGGAGGCCGTGCGCCTCGCCGAGGAGCTGCGTCCCGACGTCGTCATGCTCGACGTGAAGATGCCGGTCCTCGACGGCATCAGCGCGGCGGAGCGGATCACCGGTGCGCGCATCGCACCGGTCGTCATGCTCACCGCCTTCAGCCAGCGCGAGCTCGTCGAGCGCGCGCGCGACGCCGGCGCGATGGCGTACCTGGTGAAGCCGTTCACCCAGGGCGACCTCGTGCCCGCCATCGAGCTCGCCGTGTCGCGCCATGCGGAGATCACCACCCTCGAGGCGGAGATCGCCGACCTGGGGGAGCGGCTCGAGACGCGCAAGCGCGTGGAGCGCGCGAAGTCCTTGCTCCAGGAGAAGTACGCGCTGTCCGAGAGCGAGGCGTTCCGCTGGCTGCAGAAGTCGGCGATGGACCGTCGGCTCTCGATGCGCGAGGTGGCCGACGTCGTCATCCGCGAGGTCGGCGGAGAGGCCTGAACCAACCCTGGTCGGACCGGCGCCCCACGTGGCGCTGGAACGGTTCCACGGGTGTTGCGCAACGCGTTCCAGGACCACTCGACTCACGCGCGGATGTCGCTGCGGTCACGGTCTGCGGCGCTCGTGCGCGCGGGTCCGGGTTCGTTTCCTTTTCGTGATCCGACAGTGCCTGATTGATATGTCCGGTACCGCTACATCCGCCCCTATCGCTGCTACGTTGTGCCCGCATCCGACCCGGTCAGCCGGGCCAATCTCACGGTAGGACGGCATATGCGCAACGCTTACAAGATCGGCGCCCTCGCGATCGCGGGTTCGCTCGCGCTCGCTGCCTGCGGCAGCAGCAGCAGCGGTGGCGGCAGCTCCAGCGGTGGTGGCGGCAAGACGCTCGTCATCTCCTCGGACCTGCCCCTGCAGGGTGCGTCGAAGGACGCGTCGGACTCGACGAACCAGATCATCGAGCTCTACCTCGACCAGATCGGCAACAAGGCCGGCGACTACACGATCGAGTTCAAGAAGTACGACGACTCGACCGCGGCCGCGGGCAAGTGGGACCAGGCGCAGTGCACGAAGAACGCGCAGGACCACGTGGCCAACGCCAACGAGGTCGCGGTCATGGGTACCTACAACTCGGGCTGCGCGAAGATCATCGTGCCGGTGCTGAACCAGGCTCCTGACGGTCCGATGCTGATGGTGTCGAACGCGAACACCAACCCTGGTCTGACCAAGACGTGGGACCCGGGCGAGCCGGACAAGTACTACCCGACCGGGCAGCGCAACTACGCGCGCGTGGTGACCACCGATGACAACCAGGGCAAGGCTGCGGCGCAGTTCATGGCCAAGGACCTGGGTGTGAAGAAGTGCTACATCCTCAACGACAACGAGACCTACGGCCAGGGTGTGGCCAACTCGTTCGAGAAGGAGGCGCCCAACGTCGGCATCACCGTCCTCGGCAACGAGGCGTGGGACGCCAAGCAGCCCAACTACACCGCCCTGTTCACCAAGATCAAGGGTCTGGGTGCGGACTGCATCTACGTCGGTGGCATCTTCGACAACAACGGCGGCCAGCTGATCAAGGACAAGGTCGCGGTCATGGGTGACAACGAGGCCGTGAAGTTCATGGGCCCCGACGGCTTCACCGGCTACCCCGAGCTCGTCAAGCTCCCGCAGTCGCAGGGCATGTACCTGTCCTTCACCGGTCTGACCACCGAGGAGCTCAAGGCCAAGGGTGGTGCTGCGGGCAAGCTGCTCGACGCCTACAAGGCCAAGTACGGCTCCGACCCGGCTTCCTCGTTCGCCATCTACGGCGTCGCGGCGGTCCAGGTCATCCTCGAGGCGATCGCCAAGTCGGACGGCACCCGCAAGTCGGTCAACGACCAGGTGTTCTCGGGCTCGGGCATCTCGATCCCGGCCGACACGTCGGCGATCGGCGAGGCGTTCACGATCGACCCCGCCACTGGTGACACGAGCGTCAAGAACGTCACCATCGAGGTCGTCAAGAACAACCAGGAGACGACCCTGAAGTCGGTCCCGATCACCGGCTGAGCAACTGCACCAAGAAACTCTTGTTACACAGGTCGGGCGGGGCGCGCAGCCCCGCCCGACCTGCTAGGTTCCGGGCGGGTTTTCCAGAGCACTGGTGCAGACGAAGGGGCCGTGCATGACCATCACCGCCGTAGAAGCGGCAGACTCACGACCGGTACTCCTCAGACGGGAGAAGGTCGAGCGCTGGATCGGCGTCCTGCTCCTGGTGGGACTCGTCGCCTGGCTGGTCTGGAACTTCCTGGCCGCGCCGAGCCAGTTCGCGAACGTGACGTTCGCGGGTCTGCGCCTCGGAGCGATCTACGCGCTCATCGCCCTGGGCTACACCCTGGTCTACGGCATCATCGAGCTGATCAACTTCGCCCACGGCGACCTGTTCATGCTCGGCTCGGTGTTCTCGTCGATCATCCTGGTGCAGTGGCTCGGGGCCGGCACCGGCGGCGCCCCCGACTGGGGCAAGCTGATCCTCACCCTCGTCGCGGTGATGGCGCTGTGCGCCTTCATCAACGTGAGCGCCGAGTACATCGCCTACCGACGGCTGCGCCGCGCGCCCAAGCTCGCACCGCTCATCACCGCGGTCGGCATCTCCTTCATCTTCCAGTGGTTCGGCCTGCTGCTGAACGGCTCGGCGCCCAAGAGCTGGCCCAAGGTCATCCCTGACGGCGGCCCCACCGTGGCCGGCATCCAGATCGACTGGTCCACCATCGTGGTCGTCGTGGTGACCGTGCCGCTGCTGCTGATGCTGACCTACCTGGTGCAGAAGACCCGGCAGGGCAAGGCGATGCGCGCCACCGCCCAGGACCAGGACGCCGCCCGCCTCATGGGCATCAACGTCAACCGGACGATCTCCTTCACCTTCGCCCTCGGCGGCGGCATGGCGGGAGCGGCCGGTCTGCTCTTCCTGGAGACCTTCGGCACGACACGCTACGACGCGGGCTTCCAGCTCGGTCTCATCGCGTTCACCGCAGCGGTCCTCGGCGGTATCGGCAACCTGCAGGGCGCCGTCCTCGGCGGCATCCTCATCGGCCTGATCCAGGCGTTCAACGACGGTCTGCCCTACGGCTTCGGCCAGAAGTGGTCGCAGACGGTCGTGTTCACCATCCTGATCCTGCTCATGGTCTTCAAGCCTGAAGGCATCTTGGGCAAGCCGACCATCGAGAAGGTGTGACGACATGTCCGTGAGCACCCCCGAGGTCGTGTCGGCTGCCGACGAGCACAAGTCCGACATCGCTCCCAACCACAACCGCAAGTGGGCCATCGGCTTCGGCATCGCCGCCGTCGTGGTGTGGCTGTTCTACGTGTTCCTGCTGCCGAACCTCAGCACGGACCTGCAGACGGTCGTCCGCGAGTGGATGCCGCTGAACTCCATCAACGAGGCGCTCGTCTGGGTGATCTGCGCCGTCGGCCTCAACATCGTGGTCGGCTACGCCGGTCTGCTCGACCTGGGCTTCGTGGCGTTCTGGGCGATCGGCGGCTACACCGCCGGCTGGCTGATGTCCACGTTCATCCAGGCCGTGAACCCCGGCTTCTACTTCCTCTCGGCGGCCACCAAGGGCCAGCCGGGCATCCACCTCAACTGGTGGCTGGTGCTGGTGGCGGCAGGCTGCGTCTGCGCCCTCGCCGGCATCGTCATCGGCGCCCCGACCCTGCGCCTCAAGAGCGACTACCTGGCGCTGGTCACCCTGGGCTTCGGCGAGATCATCCCGCAGATCTTCCTCAACGCCGAGACCTTCACCAACGGCGCCAAGGGCATCGCGCCCCTCGACAACGTCTCGCCGCTCCCGTTCGGCCCCGCGTCGATCAGCATCGGCAAGGCGACGATCGCGATCAGCAAGCCGCTGGGTCCGTTCGACGTCACGGCCAAGTACGTGCTCTTCGTGATCGTCGCGGCGTTCTGCGTCTTCGTCTCCCTGCGCATCCGCGAGGGACGCCTGGGACGCGCCTGGCTGGCGATCCGCGAGGACGAGCTGGCGGCGTCGATGATGGGCGTCCCGCTCATGCGCACCAAGCTCGCGGCGTACGCCGTCGGCGCGTTCATGGGCGGCATGGGCGGCGTGATCTACGCGATCCACAACAACAGCGTGTTCCCCGACCGGTTCAACTTCGCGATCTCGATCATCCTGCTCGCGATGGTGGTCCTCGGCGGCATGGGCAACGTCTGGGGCGTCATGATCGGCGCGCTGGCCATCGCCTGGTTCAACTCGACCGGCCTGCCGCAGTTCGGCGACTCGTTCAACTCGCAGTTCGGGACCGACATCAACTTCCCGTCCTACAACTACCTGATCTTCGGGGCGATCCTCGTCCTCATGATGCTGTTCCGCCGCGAGGGGCTCTTCCCGGAGACCCGCACCCGGCAGGTGCTGCAGGAGGCCGAGCGGTCCGACGACGAAGAGCTCGACGGAGGAGAGGTATGAGCACCACCGCCGAGGCGACCGCAGTCTCCCTGCAGGCCAACGACATCACCGTCCGCTTCGGCGGACTGGTGGCGGTCAAGAACGTCTCGTTCACCATCCCGGAGAAGTCGATCGTCTCGCTCATCGGCCCCAACGGTGCCGGCAAGACGACGTTCTTCAACGTCCTCACCGGCCTCTACCGCCCGACCACGGGCAACGTGGTGCTCGGCGACAAGGACATCACCGGCCAGTCGCCCCACCGCATCGCGCAGATGGGCATGGGCCGGACCTTCCAGAACATCCGGCTCTTCGGCCTCATGACGGCCTCGGAGAACGTGATGGTCGCCCAGCACTCGCACACGACGTCGAACATCCTGCAGATCGTGGGCCACACCCGGCACCAGAAGCGCGAGGAGCGCGAGGCGCGCGAGTTCGCCCAGGAGCTGCTCGACTTCGTGGGCATCGGCCAGCACGCGGACGAATACGCCCGCAACCTCTCCTACGGCGACCAGCGCCGTCTGGAGATGGCGCGAGCCCTCGCCCTGCGCCCGCAGGTCCTGCTCCTCGACGAGCCGACGGCGGGCATGAACCCGCAGGAGTCGGCGGTGTTCGTCGACTTCGTCCGACGCGTGCGCGACGAACGACAGGTGTCGGTGCTCCTCATCGAGCACGACATGAGCGTCGTCATGCGCGTGTCGGAGCGGATCACCGTGCTCGACCAGGGCGAGAAGATCGCCGAGGGCGGGCCCGACGACATCCGCAACAACCAGCGCGTGGTCGAGGCCTACCTCGGCAAGACCGGCACCGAGGGGAGCGCCCGATGACCGAGTCCGCCACGGCGACCGCGGGGGTCGTCCGCAAGGGCGACCCGATGCTCGCGGTCGACGAGATCGCCGTCTACTACGGCAACATCGCTGCGGTGAAGGGCCTGACGCTCCGGGTCCACCCGGGCGAGATCGTCACGCTCATCGGCTCCAACGGCGCCGGCAAGTCCACGACGCTGCGTGCCATCTCCGGGCTGCTCAAGCTGCGCGGCGGGTCGATCAGCTTCAACGGCGAGAAGATCAGCGGCAAGGAGGGCCACGAGGTCGTCAAGGCCGGCATCTGCCAGTCGCCCGAGGGCCGCCGCATCTTCCCGCGCATGACCGTCGACGAGAACCTCGACCTCGGCGCGTTCCTGCGCAACGACAAGGCGGGGATCGAGGAGGACCGCAAGCGCGTCCTCGACCTGTTCCCGCGCCTGGCCGACCGCATCCACCAGAAGGCGGGCACCATGTCCGGCGGCGAGCAGCAGATGCTCGCGGTCGGTCGCGCTCTCATGGGCCGTCCGCAGCTCCTGCTGCTCGACGAGCCGTCGATGGGTCTGGCCCCCGTGCTGGTCGACCTGATCTTCGACACCATCGAGACCATCCGCGAGCAGGGCACGACCGTGCTCGTCGTCGAGCAGAACGCCCTCGCGGCGCTGCGCGTCGCCGACTACGCCTACGTGCTCGAGTCCGGCTCCCTCAAGCTCGAGGGCGACGCCAAGAAGCTCGCGGAGGACGACGCGATCGTGTCCGCCTATCTCGGCGGTCACTGACCCGCACCTTCGTCGACGGAGCCCCGGACCCTGCGGTCCGGGGCTCCGTCGCGTGCGGGTCCGTCAGCGCAGCGCGGCCACGATCGCGGTCAGCAGCGGGGCCAGCACCAGGGCGGGCAGCAGGTCGGCCACGGGGAACTCCTTGAGCCGCCACAGCCGCAGCGCCACCCCGACCAGCAGCAGGCCGCCGGTGGCCGTCAGGGCCGCGATCTCGGCCGGCGACATCACCCCGCCGACGAGGACGCCCACGACCGTCCAGGCGCCCTGGTAGACCGCGACGGCGATCGCCGACGCCGCGACGCCCCAGCCCAGCGCCGCCGCGAACGCGAGGGCGGCGAAGCAGTCCAGGACGGACTTGAGCACCAGCTGCTCGATGCCGGTGCCCAGCCCGTCGGAGAGCGCCCCCAGCACGGCCAGCGGGCCGACGCAGAACAGCAGGCTCGCCGTCACGAAGCCCTCGACGAACCGGTGGGTGCCGCCGTCGCCCGCCGCAGGCGAGAGTCTGCGGCGCAGCCATGCACCGGCGTCCTCGAGCCGCCGCTCGAGGTGCAGCAGGGAGCCGACCACCCCGCCGACCACGACGGAGCCCAGGACGATGAGCACGGGCGCACCGCTGCCCACGTCCTGCTTCAGCGCGGGGTCGAGCACAGCGGCGGCCGAGATCCCGCCGACCAGCAGCGTCACGAGGCCCAGCCCGTCGGTGACGACCGCGCGGGTCCGCTGCGGCAGCCGGTCGCCGAGGGCGACGCCCAGAGCCGACCCGACGAGGATCGCGACCACGTTGACGAGCGTGCCGACGCCGGGGACCACGTGACTCCTCCCGGGGCGCCTGCTGCGCCCGCGGGCGACGATCCTGCCCGACGTCGCCCGGACCGGGCTCACCGCCCCGCGCAGCGGGGCTCACGGTGGGTGCGGAATCCGTCGCTGCGGGTGTCCCGCGCCGCCGATCCGGTGGTGCCAGGTCAGGATCCCGCCAGGACTTCCGGCCCCCGCCCTTCCCGGCCCGCCTCCCGGGCCGTACTCTCCGGGAGGCGCTGCGGGGGTTCGCCGGGCTCCGGCGTGCGCCGGGGCCGTGCGCGGTTCGGGGAGGAGCCCTGTGCACCGGTCGCCGGTCGTCGTGCGCCACGCGCACGCCGAGGACGTCCCCTCCCTCATGCCCCTCTGGGACCAGTTCTGCGCGCAGGAGGACCTCGGGGTCACCTCCGGGGTCCCCGGTGACGTCGAGGAGCGGGTGAGCGAGCGGATCCGCGAGTCCGACGCCGCCGTCGCCGCCGGGCGCCACCCCACCTACCGCCTGGCCCTCGCCGTGCACGAGGGCGAGCAGGTCGGGTTCGCCTCGCTCTCGGTCGTCGACCGAGGCCTGCTCACGACCGCCGCCGCGGTGGTGGTCGACGTCGTCCACGTCGTCGACGGACAGCGCAAGCGCGGCGTCGGCACCGCCCTGCTGCGCGAGGCGCTGCTGCTGGCGGAGGAGGTCGGCGCGTCCGACGTCGTCGTGAACACGCCGTCGCGCGGACGCGACGTCAACCGCTTCTACGCGCGCCTGGGCTTCTCGCCCATGGTCGTCCGCCGCTCGTCGTCGGTGGCGGCGCTGCGCCGCCGGCTCGGCGTCGAGCCCCGCCTCGAGCTGACCGTCGACCTCACGCCGGTGCAGCGGTCGCTGCGCCGCCGTGCCCTGCTGACCCCGCGGCGACCCGCGATCAGGACGTCGGACGGTCGCGCAGCAGGCAGGTGAGGCGGGCGGTGCACGTGCGGGCGCCCGACTCGTCGACGATGACGATCTCGTAGGTCGCCAGCGTGCGCCCGAGCGAGATGGCGCGCGCCTCGCCCGTGACGTAGCCCGACGTCGCCGCCTTGTGATGGGTGGCCGACACCTCGATGCCGACCGGGTACCGGGCCTCGCCGGCATGGAGCGCGGCGGCGACCGATCCGAGGGTCTCGGCCAGCACCACGTTGGCTCCGCCGTGCAGCAGCCCGAAGGGCTGGCGGTTCCCCTCGACGGGCATCCGACCCACCATCCGGTCCGGCGCCGCCTCGAGGATCTCGATGCCCATCCGCTCGGCCAGCCCGCCGACGCCGTAGCCCTTGACCTGCTCCATGAAGTCCGTCACCGCCCCAGCCTAGGATCGCCCTCGTGACGCCGCCCACGGACCGCCCCCGTCTGCTCCTGCTGGACGGCCACTCGCTGGCCTACCGCGCGTTCTACGCGCTGCCCGTCGAGAACTTCTCGACCACCACGGGCCAGCCGACCAACGCCGTCTACGGCTTCACCTCGATGCTCATCAACACCCTGCGCGACGAGCAGCCCACGCACGTCGCCGTCGCGTTCGACGTCTCGCGCCAGACCTTCCGCAGCGAGGAGTACCCGGAGTACAAGGCGACCCGGTCGGCGAGCCCGTCGGAGTTCAAGGGCCAGGTGTCGCTCATCCACGAGGTGCTCGACGCCCTCGACATCCCGCACCTGCAGGCCGAGAACTTCGAGGCCGACGACGTCATCGCCACCCTCACCACGCAGGCCGAAGCGGCGGGCTACGACGTCCTCATCGTCACCGGCGACCGCGATGCCTTCCAGCTCGTCACCGACCACGTCACCGTCCTCTACCCGAAGAAGGGCGTGAGCGACCTCGCGCGGATGACGCCGGAAGCGGTCGAGGAGCGCTACGGCCTGACGCCGCGGCAGTACCCCGACTACGCCGCGCTGCGCGGCGACCCGAGCGACAACCTGCCGTCGATCCCGGGCGTGGGGGAGAAGACCGCGGCCAAGTGGGTCCGCGAGTTCGGTTCTCTCGACTCGCTCGTCGAGCGCGTCGGCGAGGTCAAGGGGAAGGCCGGCGACTCGCTGCGCGCCGCGCTGTCCGACGTCGTGCGCAACCGCCGGCTCACCGAGCTCGTCCGCGACGTGCCGCTCCCGCTCGCGCCCGACGACCTGGCCCGTCGGCCGTTCGAGCGCGAGCGCGTGCACGAGGTCTTCGACGCGCTGCAGTTCCGCGTGCTGCGCGAACGGCTGTTCGCAGAGCACGCCGACGACGCCGCCACCGCCGGTGCGGCGCTCGAGATCGACGTCGAGCGCCCGACCGGCGCGCTGTCCGAGTGGCTCGACGCCCACGCCCCGGTGGGAGCGCGCAGCGGCCTGGTGCTCGACGGCAGCTGGGGCCGCGGCACGGGCGACGTCACGTCGTTCGCCATCGCCGCCGCCGACGGCGCGGTGGCCTGGTGGCCGCTGACGGCGCTCGGTCCGGCCGACGACGACGCCTGGGCCGCCTGGCTCGCCGATCCCGCGCGCCCGAAGGCGATGCACGATGCGAAGGGACCGGAGCTGGCGCTGCGCGCCCGCGGTCTCGCGCTCGCCGGCCTCACGTGCGACACCGCGCTCGCCGCCTACCTCGTGCTCCCCGGGCAGCGCGGCTTCGACCTCACCGACCTGGTGCCGCGGTTCCTCAAGCGCGACCTCGCGGGCACCGACTCGGCCTCGGACCAGCTGTCCTTCGACACCGACCCCGACGACCAGCGGGCCGCCGCGCTCGGCATGCAGGCGCGCGCGGTGCTCGACCTCGCGGCAGCGCTCGAGATCGAGCTCGCGTCGCGCGGTGGCACGGCACTCATGCAGGAGGTCGAGCTGCCACTGCTGCACGTGCTCGCCGACCTCGAGCAGGCGGGCATCGCGGTCGACCTCGACCACCTGCAGGGCCTCGAGTCCGAGTTCGGCGAGTCGATGCGCGTCGCGGAGACCGCGGCGCACGAGCTCGCGGGTCGGCCGTTCAACCTCGGGTCGCCCAAGCAGCTGCAGGAGATCCTGTTCGGCGAGCGCGGCCTGCCGCCCACGAAGAAGATCAAGACCGGCTACACCACCGACGCCGAGGCCCTGCAGTCGCTGTTCGCGCAGACCGAGGACCCGCTGCTGGCCGAGCTGCTGCGCTGGCGCGACGTCTCCAAGCTGCGGCAGACCGTCACCGGCCTGCTCGCATCGGTCGCCGACGACGGCCGCATCCACACGACGTTCAACCAGATCGTCGCGGCGACCGGGCGACTGTCGTCGCAGGACCCGAACCTGCAGAACATCCCGATCCGCACCGACGAGGGCCGGCGCATCCGCAGCGGCTTCGTCGTCGGCCCCGGCTACGAGTCGCTGCTCACCGCCGACTACAGCCAGATCGAGATGCGCCTCATGGCGCACCTCTCGGAGGACGCCGGACTGATCGAGGCGTTCAACTCCGGCGAGGACCTACACAGCTACGTCGCGTCGCGCGTGTTCGGCGTACCCACCGACGAGGTGACGCCCGAGCAGCGCCGCAAGATCAAGGCGATGTCCTACGGCCTGGCCTACGGTCTGTCGCCGTTCGGCCTGTCCCAGCAGCTCGGCATCACGCCGGGCGAGGCGAGCGGCCTCATGGACGAGTACTTCGAGCGCTTCGGCGGGGTGCGCGACTACCTGCGCGAGGCGGTCGACCGTGCGCGCGGCACCGGCTACACCGAGACGATGCTCGGTCGTCGCCGCTACCTGCCCGACCTCACGTCCGACGTCCGGCAGCGCCGCGAGATGGCGGAGCGGATGGCGCTCAACGCCCCCATCCAGGGATCGGCCGCCGACATCGTGAAGGTCGCGATGCTCCGCGTCGACGAGGCGCTGCGCGCGGCCGGCCTCAAGAGCCGGATGCTCCTGCAGGTGCACGACGAGCTGGTCCTCGAGGTGGCCCCTGGCGAGCTCGAGGCGACCGAGGCCGTCGTGCGCGCGGGCATGGGCGGAGCGGTCCCGCTGACCGTGCCGCTCGACGTCTCCGTGGGTGTCGGCCGCACGTGGGAGGACGCCGGCCACTAAGCACCGGGGTGCACCACGGCGGCCCGGCCGCTGTGCGCCGCGCATGCCGACCTCAGGAGCCCGTGCGAGGATCGCGAGTCATGAGCCGTCGCACTGCGCACCTCGTGGCCGCCCTCGCGGGCGCCGCTGCCCTGGTCCTCGCCGGATGCTCCAGCAGCCCGTCCACGCCGCCGCAGCGCGACCTGTCGACCGACGTCCCCTTCACCGCCTGCACGCCGCAGCTGTGCGAGGGCAGCCTGGACGGTGCCGCCTTCTCCATCAAGACGCCGAAGACGTGGAACGGCACGCTGCTCATCTACTCGCACGGCTACCGGCAGGCCCAGCCCGCGCCGCCGCAGTTCCGCCCCGTCGAGACCTCGGCGCAGGCGGCCAGCGATGAGAAGACCGCGGCGACGCTGCTGTCGCAGGGCTACGCGCTCGCGGGGTCGGCGTACGCCAGCAACGGCTGGGCGGTCGCCGACGGCGTCACCGCCGCGGAGGGGCTGCACGACTACTTCGTGAAGAACATCGCGCAGCCCAAGCGGGTCCTCGTGTGGGGCGACTCGCTCGGCGGGCTCATCACGCAGATGGTGTCGGAGAAGCACCCCGAGTGGGTCGACGGCGCGGCGCCGCTGTGCGGTGCCGTGGCGGGCGTCGTGCCCAACATGAACCTCGCGCTCGACCTCTCCTACGCCGTGAAGACGCTGATCTACCCCGAGCTGAAGCTCACCGGCTACGCCACCTACGAGGAGGCGGTGAAGAACTGGACCGAGGCGATGAAGCGCGTGGTCGCCGCCGCGCAGGACACGAAGGGCGGCGGCACGGCCAAGGTGCTCTACATCGCCGACCTCGTGGACGCGCCCAGCCAGACCGAGACCTTCGACGGCGCCTCCGTCGAGTCGAAGGTGAAGGCCACGGTGGAGGGCATCGCCACCGGGCTGGGCTACGCGACCTTCGCGCGCTACGACCTCGAGGACCGCTTCGGCGGCAACCCGTCCGGGAACGAGGGCGTCGACTACGCCCAGCGCATCAGCGACACCGAGGCCGCGCTGATCAACACGATCACTCCGGGTGCGGTCGCGCGGTTCGACGCGCAGCTGGCGGCGGGGGAGCGGGTGAAGGCCGACCCGACCGCGACCGCCAAGGCGCTGGCCGAGGGCGGCGACCCGAAGGGCACGATCACGCGTCCGACCATCACCCTGCACACCGCGGCAGACCCGCTCGTGATCGTGCAGAACGAGACCCTGCTGCGCGACCGCTACCTCGCGCAGCAGGCGCAGGGCCGCACCGCCGGCGGCCTCGTGCAGCTGTACACCGTCGCGCCGACCACCTACCCCGAGGACCCGGGAGCGCCCTACGGCGCCGGTCACTGCAACTTCACGTCGGCGTCGCGCGTCGCGGTGATCGGGCTGCTCACCGGGTGGGTGCAGCGGGGCGTCTTCCCCGCGCCGAGCGCCGTCGCCGCGGCGATGGGCGAGGGGTCGGGCTACGCGCCGCTGTTCGAGCCCGGCCCCTGGCCCGACCCGAGGGTCGGCGCCGCCGGCTGAGGCGGAGCCGCTCCACGTCGCGCCTGCAGCACCGCGCTGGCGGCGACGAGCGCGGCCGCCGCGGCCACGACGCACCAGGCGAGCGCGAGCGCCGAGGACCGCCCGACGGTGGCCGCGAGGACGAGCAGCAGGAGCACCGCCCCCCACACGACGAGGGCGGCGGCCCGGTCCTCGGCGGCGAGCCGGTCGTAGACCATGAGGTAGGCCACCGACTGCACGACGCCCGCCGCCACGAACACCCCGGCGCTGCTGGCGGCGGTCGTGTACTCGTGACCGAGGACCGCGGGCACGACCACCGGTCCGAGGGCGGCGGCCAGGGCGACGCCGAGCGCCCCGACCACCGCCATGAGCACCACGGCCCGCCGCAGCACGCCGGTCTCGCCCGACGACAGGCGCGGGAAAGCCGCGATGACGACGGCCTGCGGGAGCCAGAAGGCGATCTTCACCAGGATGCCGCCGGCGGCGTACTGCCCGGCCACGTCGTCGGCGAGCAGGGCGCGCGCCAGGATCACGTCGATCGACGTCAGCGTGAACATCGCGAGCAGCGCCACACCGGCGTGCACGGTCTCCCACGACGCGGCGCGCGGCGGGCGCCCGATGACGGGCCACGGCTCGTGGGCGAGCAGCTGCACGGCGACCCAGCCGAGGGCGGAACCGACGAGGGTCGCGATCGCGGCAGCGGTGACGCTGTCCCACACGACGACCGCGACGAGGCCGCCCCCGATGCGCAGCCCGGCGGACACGGCGTACATGGCCGCCAGGACGCCGAAGCGCTGCGCCCCCTGGGCCGCGCCGAGGCTCCACCCGGTGAGCGTCAGCGGCAGCAGGGTGAGGGCGACGCAGACGAGGGCGATCGCGTCGAGGTGCAGCAGCACCGTGAGGAAGGGGACGACGAGGAGCCCGAGCACCGTGATCGTGACGCCCGCCGCGACGCCCGTGGACGTCGTGCGACGCGGGTCCTCGCCGACCGACACGCGCCGAGCCGTGACCGCCTGCACCGCGAGCGACACGACGTTGCCGATGACCACCAGGCTCAGCAGTGCGCTCAGCGCGCTGTACTGCGACGGACCGAGCACCCGCGCGCCGACGACGTTGAGCGCGTAGGCCAGCACCTGCGAGACGCCGAGCCCGAGAGCGAGCAGGGCGCTGCTCCCCAGCAGGCCCTTGGCAGGCGCCGCGCTGCTCTCGGTCACCGGACTCCTCGGACGTGGGGGCGGACGCGCAAGGATAGGGCGACCACCACCGAGGATGCCGGGAGGCCGAGTGATCCGCCGTACGGCGCCTCTGCTCGCAGCTGTGCTCCTGGCGGTGCTCGTGCTCGGTCCCGCGCTGGCCCCCGGCTACGTCCTGCAGTACGACATGGTGTTCGTGCCGCGGCAGTGGCTGCTGCCCGCCTCGTTCGGGCTCGGCGGCCAGCTACCGCGCGCGGTGCCGCAGGACGCCGTGCTCGGTGCCCTCACCGCCGTCCTGCCGGGCTCGGTGTGGCAGCACCTGGCGCTCCTCGTCGTGGTCGTCGTCGGTGCCCTCGGTGCAGCGCGGCTGCTGCGCGGGCAGCCCGTGCTCGCCCGGGTCGCGGCGGCGCTGCTGCTGGTGTGGAGCCCCTACGTCGCGCAGCGCCTGCTCCTCGGCAGCTGGTCGCTGCTCCTCGCCGTCGCGCTGCTGCCCTGGGCCCTGCAGGCAGCCGTCGACGTCCGGGCTGCGCGTCCCGGTGCCGGTCCGCGGCTGCTCCTCCTCGTCGGTCTGTCCAGCATCACGCCCACCGGCGGGCTGCTCGCGCTCGCGGTCGCGGGTCCCGTCGCGCTGCGCCCGCGCAGCCGACCGACCGCGCGCAACCGGGTCCTGCTGGGACTGGGGCTCCTCGCGCTGCAGCTGCCCTGGGTGGTGCCGTCGGTCCTGCACCCCGCGTCGGCCGCCTCGGACCCGGCAGGTGCCTCGGTCTTCGCGCTCCGCGCCGAGGGCTGGTGGGGACCGCTGGTGACCGCGCTGGGCACCGGCGGCGTGTGGAACGGCGAAGTCGTGCTCCCGACACGCGGTCTCGTGCTGGCGCCGCTCGCGGCGCTCCTGCTCACCGCGCTCGCGGCCGCGGGCCTCGCCCCGCTCTCACGGGTGGTCGGCCGGGCCGCGGCGGTCTGGCTCTGCGTCTGCGCGGCGACCGGTCTGCTCGTGGCGGTCCTCGGCGCGTGGGGGCCGACCCGGCCCCTGGTGGAGCAGGTCGTCGCGTCGGTGCCCGGGGGAGGGCTGCTGCGCGACGGGCAGAAGTGGCTGGCCCCGTGGACGCTGCTGGTCGCGATCGCGGCGCCGCTCGGCCTGCAGCGCGGGGTGGCACGGATGCGCGACCGGACCGCGGCAGCCGCGCTCGGCGTCGCCCTCGTCCTGCTCCCGGTGGCGGTCATGCCCGACCTCGTGTGGGGCGGCCTCGGCCGGATGCGCACGACCGACTACCCGCAGGACTGGAGCCGGACCGCGGAGGCGCTGCAGGTGCCCGGGGACGGCGACGTCGTCGTGCTCCCGTGGTCGGCGTTCCGCGCCTTCGCCTGGAACCGCCGGACCACGAGCCTCGACCCGGCGCCGAGATTCCTCCCGCGCACGACCGTGGTCGACGACTCGCTGCTCGTCGCCGGTCCCGACGGGCTGGTCCGGGTGAGCGGCGAGGACCCGCGGTCGACGCAGGTGGCGGGCCCCCACCCCGCCGGCCCGCCGCAGATGGTGGGGGGGGCCGGGGGGGGCGGGCGGGACGG
>JBGAJT010000280.1:0-4632 GCA_044224785.1 Candidatus Nanopelagicales bacterium
GTGAGAACTCAGTGGGCGTGGGTGGCGTGGAGGGTGACGGAGCCGCCGTTGCCGCCCTTGGCTGCGGCGTCGCCGGTCTCGCCGTCGCGGCGCTCGCGGGCGGTACCGAGCACCCAGGCGTCGACGCCGCGGGCGCGGAGCCGGCCCAGCGCGGTGTCGACCGAACCGGGCGCGACCATCGCGATCATGCCGACGCCCATGTTGAAGGTCTTCTCGAGCTCGGGCAGCGAGACCCGGCCCATGTCGCCGACGAGGCCGAACACCGGGTGCGGGGTCCAGGTCGAGCGGTCGATGTCGACGTGGACGTGCGCGGGCAGCACGCGGGCGAGGTTCGCCGCGAGCCCGCCGCCGGTGACGTGGCTGAACGCGTGGACGTCGACGTCGGCAGCGCGCGCGAGGTCGAGGACGTCGAGGGAGTAGATGCGCGTCGGCTCGAGGAGCTCCTCGCCGAGGGTGCGGCCGAGGACGTCGACGTGCTGGTCGAGCCGCAGCTGCCCCGTGGTGAGCAGGACGTGGCGCGCGAGCGAGTAGCCGTTGGAGTGCAGTCCGCTGGCGCGCATGGCGATCGCGACGTCGCCCACCTGCACCCGCTGCGGGCCGAGCAGGTCGACCGCGTCGACCACACCCGTGCCGGCGCCGGCGACGTCGTACTCGTCAGGCGCGAGCAGGCCTGGGTGCTCGGCGGTCTCGCCGCCGACGAGCGCGCAGCCGGCCTGGCGGCAGCCCTCGGCGATGCCCGCGACGATCGCCGCGATCCGCTCGGGCACGACCTTGCCGGTGGCGATGTAGTCGGTCATGAACAGCGGCTCGGCGCCGCACACCACGAGGTCGTCGACGACCATCGCGACGAGGTCGATGCCGATCGTGTCGTGCTTGTCCATCTTCTGAGCGACGACGACCTTGGTGCCGACACCGTCGGTCGACGTCGCGAGCAGCGGCTTCTCGAAGCGCTTGAGGATCGAGACGTCGAACAGCCCGGCGAACCCGCCGAAGTCGCCGACCACCTCGGGCCGCTGAGCCCGCGCGATCGACGCCTTCATCAGCGCGACCGCGTGCTCCCCCGCCTCGACGTCGACGCCGGCAGCCGCGTACGTCGCGGGACGTCGCGGGAGCACCCGTCGGTCGGCGTACGACGTCGCCCCGCAGCGCCTCGTCGGTCACGGGCGCGAGAGCGCGTCGGCGGCGCCGCCGCCGGCGAGCAGGGTCGGGAGGCCGTCGACGTCGAGAGCGGGCTCGGGCTCGGCCGCGATCCGCGACTCGATGCCCTCGAGCAGATGCTTGCCGAGCAGCTCGGGCTCGGGCAGCTCGATCGGGTAGGTGCCGTCGAAGCACGCGCGGCAGAGGCGGTCCATCGCCACGCCGGTCGAGGCGACGAGGCCGTCGAGCGAGACGTAGCCGAGCGAGTCGGCGCCGATCGAATTGCAGATCTCGTCGACGGTGAGGCCGTTGGCGACGAGCTCGGCGCGGGTGGCGAAGTCGATGCCGTAGAAGCACGGCCACTTCACCGGCGGGCTGGAGATGCGCACGTGCACCTCGAGAGCGCCGGCCTCGCGCAGCATCCGCACGATGGCGCGCTGGGTGTTGCCGCGCACGATGGAGTCGTCGACCACGACCAGCTTCTTGCCCGCGACGATCTCTCGGAGCGGGTTGAGCTTGAGGCGGATGCCGAGCTGGCGGATGGTCTGCGACGGCTGGATGAACGTGCGCCCGACGTAGGCGTTCTTCACCAGTCCCTCGGCGAACGGGATGCCCGAGGCCTGGGCGTAGCCGACCGCAGCCGGCGTGCCGCTCGCGGGCACCGGGATGACGAGGTCGGCGACGACCGGGTGCTCGCGGGCGAGCTGGCGGCCGACCTCGACGCGCACCGCGTGGATGCTGTGGCCGCTGATCGAGGTGTCGGGCCGCGCGAGGTAGACGAACTCGAACAGGCAGCCCTTGGGGTCGGCCTCGGCGAAGCGCGACGTGCGCAGGCCGTGCTCGTCGATCGCGACGAGCTCTCCCGGCTCGATCTCGCGCACGAAGCTGGCGCCCACGATGTCGAGGGCCGCGGTCTCGCTGGCGACGACCCAGCCGCGCTCGAGGCGACCGAGCACCAGCGGGCGGATGCCCTGCGGGTCGCGCGCGGCGTAGAGGGTGGTGTCGTCCATGAACACGAGCGAGTAGGCACCCTTGAGCAGGGGCAGCTCCTCCATCGCCGCGGCCTCGAGCGAGATATCGGGGTGCGAGGCCAGCAGCGCGGTGAGCAGGTCGGTGTCGCTCGACGCCGTGACGTTGCTGCCCAGGCTGAGCTCGCCGCTCGCCTCGGCGCGCTCGCGCACGCGGCGGGCCAGCTCGTGGGTGTGGGTCAGGTTGCCGTTGTGGCCGAGGGCGAGGTGGCCGGTGGCGGTCGCGCGGAAGGTCGGCTGCGCGTTCTCCCAGACGCTCGACCCGGTGGTCGAGTAGCGCGCGTGGCCGATCGCGATGTGGCCGTGCAGGCTCTCGAGCGAGGCCTCGGTGAAGACCTGCGACACCAGGCCCATGTCCTTGTAGACCACGGTGTGCGCGCCGTCGCTGACGGCGATGCCGGCCGACTCCTGGCCGCGGTGCTGCAGCGCGTAGAGGCCGAAGTAGGTGAGCTTCGCGACCTCCTCGCCGGGAGCCCAGACCCCGAAGACGCCGCAGGCGTCCTGAGGGCCCTTCTCGCCAGGGAGCAGGTCGTGGCTGAGCAGGCCATCACCGCGGGGCACGGGGAGAGTCTACGGGGCTCCGGGCCCTGCCCCGACCTATCGCCTCGCCTGACCCTTGCTCATGGCGCCTCCAGGCTCCCTCGCGCCGCTCGGTCGCGTCGGCGCGCCCCTCGTCGCCGAGGTGCTCGGCGACCCTGCAGGCCGCGTCGCTCCTCGGCACCTCCTTGCTACCTCGTCGGGGTCGGGGTACTGCAGCGCGTGGCGGGCCGGGCTGCAGTCGCGCTCCGCGCTCCGCTTCGGAACGCCTCCGTCAGGGACTGGGTTGCGCCTGCGGCTCCGTCGCCGCCGCGATGGCGGAGACCACGGCGGGCCAGGCGGGCGAGAGGGGGTCGATGACGTCGAGGTGCCCGGCACCTTCGAGCAGCTCGAGGCGGGCGGTCGGGTGGGCGTCGAGGTACGCCTGCGACTGGCGGGGCGGTACGACGTCGTCGTCCGAGCCGTGCACCAGGGTCACCGGTTGCATCGCCGACACCATGCGTACCGGGTCCAGGTCCAGCCGCGACGACGCGGCGTCGCCGAGGAAGTCGTGCACGGCACCGGATCCGAGCAGCTCGCGGTCCGCGGCCGCGAGGTCGGCCACCGGGGCGAGTGCGACCGTGCCCGCGAGCCCGGCCGCCGGCGCGACCGACGCCGCCCACAGCGCGAGGTGCCCGCCGGCGGAGTGGCCGACGACGACGACCCGGCCGTCGTGCCGCCCGCGCAGCTCCACCGGGACGACGCGCAGCGCGACGCGCACGTCGTTGAGGCTGGCGTCGGGGTCGCCGGGGATGCGCCGGTACTCGATCGCCGCCGCGCTCCACCCCTCGGCGGCCAGCGCGTGCGACATCGCCCGGAGGTGCCGGCGGTCGTACTCGGGCCGCCAGAACCCGCCGTGCACCAGCACGATCAGGGGCTTGTCGTCGCCCCCGAGCTGCACCTCGGCCACGTCCTCGGGGCCCGGCCCCCAGGAGACGACGACGTCGGGCTCAGGAGCAGGCCGGGTCAGGACATCCTCGGTCACGCGTCCATCCTGTCCGACCCACCGGGGTCCGCGTACCCCGAAATCCCCCCAACCACCCCTGACCCGACCCCGAGACCTCGTCGGTCGGGTCAACGCGCTGCGGCCACGATCGCGGGCACCTCGGCGAGGCTCGCGGGGCACCGCACGCCCAGCGCGCGCAGCTGGTCCGACACGTCCACCGGCAGACCGGCACCGAGCTCCTCGTTGAGGACGCCGCCCATCACGACAGCGCCGTCGTACCCGAGGCCGTCGAGCGCCGCGACCAGGCGACGGCCCAGCGTGAGCGCGGCGCCGTTGTAGGTCGACGCGATGACCGCGCACGCGTCCTCCTCCGCCGCCGCGCGCGCCACGGTCTCGGGCAGCGAGTCGGTCGGGAGGAGGACCACCTCGGCACCGAGGCGCACCAGCGAGGTACGGATGACGTCGCGCGCCAGGTCGTGGACGTCGAGGCAGGCGAGGACGACCCGCGCGCCGGCGAGGTCGCGGCTGCCAACGGTCTGCAGGTCCGCCGAGAGGGCATCGAGGGTCGCGGCCTTCCACGGCTGCCATCGCGCGATCCCGTCGGGCGGCGTCGTCCCGAGCCGGCGCTCGAGCGCCACGACGTCGGTGGCGCGCAGCGCCGCCAGGAGCGCGGCGACGTCGCCGGTGTCGACGCCGTCGTCGTCGAGCAGCGCCAGCATCCGTCGTGCCGTGCTGCGCGCGTACGCCGCACCCTCGGCGGCCTGCTGCTCGAGGTCCCCCCAGTCGAGCACGTCGGCGCTGCGGCGCGCGTCGCGCTCGATCTCGCGCGCGAGCAACTGCACCTCGAGGATGTCGGCGCCGCTGGGGATCCGCTCGTTCTCCGTGAGCGGCACGGGGTTCACGGCGTGGCCGCTGGGCGCGCGGAGCTGCGTGGCGATGTCGACC
>JBGAJT010000281.1:0-4588 GCA_044224785.1 Candidatus Nanopelagicales bacterium
GAACGCGGTGCCCTTGTTCAGCCTCGGCTCGGTCAGGACTGCTCGTCCGCGCAGCCGGGTCTCCCAGCCGACGTCCTCGTGGTCGAACCGGGTCTCGCTGCGGCCAGGTCCGGACGCGCTGTCGATGCTCATGGGTGCCTTCGTCCGTGTTCCGCCGCGGGCGGCGTCGTCGACCCTGCAGGGGAGTGGTGAGCGGGGGCTCGTCGACCGTACGTCCCGGGGGGACGGCGAGGCAGGTCGCACGGTGTGGTGAAACCGACAAGCACGTCCCGAACCGGGACGGCGCGGCTCGTCCGGGGTGTGCGCGCTAGCGTCGTACCGCCGGGACGTCCTCGGCGGAGCCTGGAGGAGACCCGTGTACCTCGACGTGATGCTGTGCGACTTCGCCCAGGTGGCGGGGGAGAAGCTGTTCATCTCCGGCGCCAACATCGACCGGATCGTGCTGCCGCCGGGCACTCCGCCTCCGTACGTCATCGGGTTCTCCGCGGCCGGTCTCGTGCACGTGCCGTGGAACGCCACGAACGTCGAGCACGTGCTCACCTTCGTGCTGCTCACCGAGGACGGCGACGTCCCCGAGCTGCCGCCCGAGGCCGGCGTCCCCGAGGGGGGCGTCGGCGGCCAGATGGGGTTCACCGTCGGCCGGCCGCCGCAGCTCTCGGGCGGCGAGGAGCAGAGCGTGCCGTTCGCCTTCAACTTCGGCGGCCTGCCGCTCATGAAGGCGGGCCGCTACAGCCTGGTGCTGCTGCTCGACGGCGTCGAGTCGCGACGTGTGCCGTTCACGGTGCAGGTCGAGACCGCGCGCGGCTACGGCCCGGCGTCGATCCCGGGGCTCTGACCGACCTCCCGGCTCTCCCAAGAGGCGCGCCTCCGGACCGTCGCCGGGCTAGCCTCCCGACGTGAATTCCGAGCCCGAGATCGTCGTCGCCAACCGCAAGGAGCTCACCTACCTGCTCAGCCAGGGCGCCGAGCTCGAGCACGGCGTCATGGCGCAGTACCTCTACGCCGCGTTCAGCCTCAAGACCGAGGCCGACGGCCTCTCGCCCGAGGACGCAGCGCAGGTCGAGGGCTGGCGCCGGGTGATCCTGAAGATCGCGGGCGAGGAGATGCTGCACTGGGCCGTCGTCCAGAACCTGCTCTCCGCGGTCGGGTCGGCGCCCTTCGTCGGCCGCCCCCACCTGCCGCACCAGGCGAAGGGCTACCCGCCCGGCGTCCAGCTGCGGCTGCTGCCCTTCGGCGAGGCCGCGCTGCAGCACTTCATCTACCTCGAGCGTCCTGAGGGCTTCGACGACAGCGACGGCGTCGGCTTCGACGCGGCCGGCGAGGCGCTCGGGTCGATGCACCCCGACGAGATCGTGCCGCGCGGGCAGGACTTCTCGACCGTCGGCCACCTCTACCGGTCGTGCGCGCGGGGCCTCGCGCACCTCGTCGAGACGATGGGCGAGGAGCGGCTGTTCATCGGCCCCGCCTTCCACCAGACCGACGACTCGGCGTTCGGCTGGCCGTCGCTGCGCCCAGTCACCAACCTCGAGGAGGCGGAGGCCGCGATCGGCATGATCCTCGAGCAGGGCGAGGGTGCGACGGGCGACTGGGACGACGCGCACTACGGCCGCTTCCTCGCCGTGCGCGACGAGTACCTCGCGCGGCTCGCGGCCGACCCGTCGTTCGACGTCGTGCACCCGGTCCTCGGCGCCGGCGTCCGCGCGGTGGAGGGCATCGAGCCCGACGTCTACATCACCGACCCCGCCACGGCCGCGTGCTCGGACCTGTTCAACGCGGTCTACGAGCTGATCCTGCAGATGATCGCGCGCTACTTCGCCTTCGGCCACGAGTCGACCGAGCAGCGCGCGGTGCTCGCCGATACCTCCGTCGACCTCATGTTCACCGCTATCAAGCCGCTCGGCCTCATGCTCGCCGGCATGCCGGTCGGCCCCGAGCACCCGGGCGAGACGGCGGGTGCGAACTTCCAGCTGCCGTACCGCGGCAACTTCCTGCTCCCGCACCGCCGCGCAGCCTGGATCCGGTTCGCCGAGCGCCTCGACGACCTCGCCGCCTTCGCCGACGGCCAGGCCACGTCGTACGCCGAGCCCCGCGTCGCCGAGATCGCCGCAGCGCTGCGCGCCAGCTCCGCCCGCCTCACCGCCCACATCGAGACGGTCTGACGTCAGGTGGGGCCGGGCCGCCGCTCCAGCTGGCTGCGGTAGATCGTCGTACGTCCGACGATGACGGCGGCCACCGCCAGCGCGAGCATGGCGGGCGGGATCACGGCGAGGTTGCCGGTCATCTCGGCGACCATGAGCGTCATCGCGATCGGTGCGTGCGCGACCGATCCGAACACGGCGACCATGCCGACGAGGGCGAAGATGGCCGGCGACGGGCCGACGCTGCCGGCGAGCGCTGGAACGGCGTGCAGCAGGGTCCAGAACGCGGCACCGAGTGCGGCGCCGATGACCATGCCGGGGCCGAAGATCCCACCGGATCCGCCGGAGCCGATCGACAGGCTGGTGGCGAGGATCTTCGTGAACGGTATCGCGATCAGCACGAGCAGCGGCAGGGCGAGCACCCCCTGCGGCGTCATGAGCTGCTGCACCGTCCCGTAGCCGGTGCCCAGCACGCCGGGTACGACGAGGCCGAGAGCGCCGACGAGCAGGCCGGCGATCGCGGGCGGCAGCCAGCGCGGAACGCGCAGGCGCTGCGTGGCCGACACGACGGCGTAGAAGGTGCCCGAGTAGGCCCGCGCGAGCAACCCCGCAGCGATCCCGAGAACGGCGAACCAGACGAACTGGCCGGCTCCGGTGAAGGTGATCAGGGCCTGGTCTCCGAAGACGGGCGTGAAGCCGTCCACGGCGCCGTAGACGACGTAGGCGACGACCGAGGCGACGAGCCCCGGCAGGAGCGCGTCGGCCTCGAGGTCCTCGAGGTAGAGCAGCTCGACGCCGAGCATCGCGCCACCGAGGGGCGCGCGGAAGATCGCGGCGATGCCGGAGGCCATGCCGGCGGTGACCAGCACGCGAGCCTGGGCGTCGGTCAGCCGGAGGCGACGCGCGATCGTGGACGCGGTGCCGGCGCTGATCTGGGCCGTGGGGCCTTCCCGACCGCCCGAGCCCCCCGACCCGATGGTGATGGCCGAGGCGATGAGCTTGACGACCACGACGCGCGGGCGGATGCCGGTGGGGTCGTGGTGGATCGCGTGGATGGCGGCGTCGGTGCCGTGCCCCTCGGCCTCGGGGGCGAAGGTGAACACCAGCAGACCGGCGATCAGGCCGCCGAGCCCGACGACCAGCGGGACGGCCCAGGGTCGGGCGAAGTCGGAGGCCGGTGTCCCGCCGCCCTCGCCGATGGTCGTCGCCGGCGTGTAGCCCCCCAGGTCGACCAGCAGCAACCGCGTGCAGGTCTCCAGCGCCCACATGAACACCAGCGCGCCCACGCCTGCGGCGACGCCGACGAGCGCCGACAGGGCGAGGGTGCGGGAGTCCCCGCCGTACCGATGGACGTGCCGGCGCCATCCCGCCCGGCGCCCTTCGGGTCGCGGTGCGGTCTCGTCGACAGCCGGGAGCACCACGTCAGCTCGTCGGCGCGCTCGTGACCGTGACCGGCCCGGAGGCGCCCTCGATCGTGAACGGCACCGGCGGGAGGTCGCCCGGAGACACCTCGATGAAGGCGAGCACCACGCCCGCGCCGGCGGCAATGGCGCCGTCGCCCTTGTACTCCACCCGCATCGTGCGGGCCCGGTCGTCGGAGCGGACGATGGTGATGGTCGGCTCGAGGCCCGCAGTGGCAGGAAGGACGAAGGGCACGATCGGCCAGCCGCGGCCGGACACCGAATGGCTCGGGTTCGTGGCACAGTCGGAGGTGTCCAGCGTGGTGCTGACCGTGCTCGGTGCGGTGCCCTCCGCTGCCGGACAGGTGGCGATGAGCTGCCAGTCCTGGACGACGTCGCCGTGCCCGAAGCGCACGACCAGCGCGCCGATCGCCACGACGATGACGACGACGGCCAGCGCCTGGAACCAGAACCGGTCGCGGGCGCCGGGCCCACCGCTCGTCGGGGCGGAGCCGTCGAGAGGGGGCGTCGCGGGCTTCTGCTCGTCCATCACGTCTCGTAGAGTAGTGCTGGACAGCAACTGATGCATGGATGCAAGCAAAGAATTGCGTCGATCTCACGCCAGGAGATCGGAGCTCGAGCGGGCAGCGGCGACGGAGGCGGTGCGGTGCTGACGGACGGCCGAGACCGGCGGCATGGTGCCGCGCACCCCGTCGATGCCGCACGCGGTCCCGCGCGGTCGGCGGTCTGAGCGGTGGCCCCGGTCGTCGAGGCACGAGCCCTGACCACCTCGTACGGGCGCGCTCGGATCCGGGGCATCGTCGAGGTCGACCTCGTGGTGGAGGCAGGTCGGGTGATGGGCCTCGTCGGCGCGAACGGCGCCGGCAAGACGACCCTCATGCGCACGATGCTCGACCTCATCCACGCGACGTATGCCGTCGCTTTCCTTGACGACCGGTTGACATGGACGACGCAGAGGAACGCGCGGCAAAGGCGAAGAAAGGCAGTCCGTTTCTATCGACGGATCAAGCCGCACACTTCGTCGGCCTT
>JBGAJT010000282.1:0-4581 GCA_044224785.1 Candidatus Nanopelagicales bacterium
GCCGAGGCTGCGCGCAAGGCCGCGAAGTCGGGCATCCCGTCCGACCCGAAGGCCGCCAAGAAGGCCTCCCGCGACGCCGACCGGCGCGCCCGCTACGAGCAGCAGCAGGCGCTGCGCAACGGCGACCCCAACCGGCTCCCGCCGCGCGACGCCGGCCCGGTGCGCGCCTGGGTGCGCGACCACGTCGACGCCCGCATCTCGGCCGGCGAGCTGTTCATCCCCGTCGCCGTCGCGGTCCTGATCCTCGGCTTCGTCCGCGTCCAGTGGATCCAGGTCGCGCTGCTCTGGGTCTGGGCCATCACGCTCGTCGCCGTCGTGGCGGACACGCTGTGGCTGATCTACCGGCTGCGTCGCGGTCTCGCCGCGCAGTTCCCGGGCGAGGTCACCAAGGGCTCGGTCACCTACGGCGTCATGCGCTCGCTGCAGCTGCGCGCGCTGCGCCTGCCCAAGCCGAAGGTGCGGTGGAACGGCCAGCCGGTCGTGCCCAAGGAGAAGGCCAAGATCTAGCGCGACCAGCCCCGTCGCGGGCGTCGGTCGCCCCGCATAGGGTCGGGGCATGGAGCACCGTCACCTCGGCCGCAGCGGCCTCAAGGTCAGCGAGATCTCGTACGGCAACTGGATCACCCACGGGTCCCAGGTCGAGGAGGACGCCGCGGTCGCGTGCGTCCACGCCGCGCTCGACTCCGGCATCACCAC
Source organism: Candidatus Nanopelagicales bacterium (assembly GCA_044224785.1). Lineage (GTDB taxonomy): Bacteria > Actinomycetota > Actinomycetes > S36-B12 > CAIYMF01 > Longivirga. The sequence continues at coordinate 697 of JBGAJT010000282.1, forward strand.
CTTCGACACCGCCGACGTCTACGCCGGCACCCGCGCCGAGGCGGTGCTCGGCCGCGCTCTCGCCGGGCAGCGCCGCGAGGGCCTCGAGATCTTCACCAAGGTCTTCTGGCCCACCGGCCCCGGGGTGAACGACCGCGGCCTGTCGCGCAAGCACATCCGCGAGAGCATCGAGGGCTCGCTGCGCCGCCTCGGCACCGACTACGTCGACCTCTACCAGGCGCACCGCTACGACCACGAGACCCCGCTCGAGGAGACGCTCCGCGCGTTCGACGACCTCGTCCGGCAGGGGAAGGTCCTCTACGTCGGCGTCTCCGAGTGGGACGCGTCGATGATCCGCCGCGCGGTCGAGATCGCCGACGAGATGGGCTTCGACCGCCTCGTCTCCAACCAGCCGCAGTACTCCGCGCTCTACCGCGTCATCGAGGCGGAGGTCGTGCCGACGAGCGTCGAGCTCGGCCTCGGCCAGATCGTGTGGAGCCCGATCGCGCAGGGCGTGCTCACCGGCAAGTACCTGCCCGGCCAGCCGCCGCCCGAGGGCTCGCGCGCCACCGATCCCACCAGCGGCCACTTCACCGAGCGGCTGCGCACCGACGAGATCCTCACCCGCGTCCAGGGCCTGCGTCCGCTGGCCGAGCAGGCCGGGCTCTCGATGGCGCAGCTGGCCGTGGCCTGGGTGCTGCAGCACGACTTCGTGTCGTCGGCGATCGTCGGCGCGAGCCGCCCCGAGCAGGTCCTCGACAACGTGCGCGCGAGCGGCGTCCGCCTCGAGGCCGACCTGATGGCCGCGATCGACGAGGTCCTCGGCGACGTCGTCGTCACCGACCCGGCCCTCACCGTCTCCCCCAACCCGCGGCCATGAACGACTGGGTCTGGCGCTACGAGCGCACCGACGGCTCGGTCGTCGACGACGTACCGGCGGGCGAGGGCTTCCCGGCGCAGTCGGACGCCGAGAGCTGGATCGGCGAGGAGTGGGCGGCCCTGCTCGAGCAGGGGGTCGACGCCGTCACGCTGCTCGAGGGCGACCGGGTCGTCTACGGCCCGATGTCGCTGCACCCGGTCGACGGCGCCTAGCTCCCCGGGACGACCGCGGCGACACCGGTCGCCGCGGGCCTGGGCGCGTCGATCGCGGTGAGGCTGCCGGAGTACATGCCCATGGCGCACACGAACGAGAAGGTGCCTGCCTGCATCGCCGGGAGCTCCACGACGTTGGGACCGGTCCTGAGGTCGACGCTGAAGTCGGTGCCGACCCCGCGGATCGCGGCGGCGCAGGTGAACTGCGACTCGGCGTCGATCTCCCAGCGGATCGGGACGCCGGCGTACACGACCGTGTCGGCGGGCGAGTAGCCGCGCGAGCCCTCGGACATCGTCACGACCTGCACGCCGTCGCGGAGCACGACGTTCGACGACACGCCCTTCGCCGCGGCGGCGGCCGCGCCGTTCCCGGTGAGCCCGACCAGCGACGCCGCGGCCGAGAGGTTCACGACCGCGAAGCAGACCAGGGCCACACCGGCGACCGCGAGGACGAGCCCGCGGCGCGCACCGGTCGCGAACGAGGGCAGGCCGCCGACCAGGAGCAGCCCGGGCGCCGTGCCGACCGCGAAGGTGGCCATCACGAGGCCCGACTGCAGCGGCGACGCCGTGGTCATGGCGTAGAGCTGCACGACCTGGGTGAAGCCGCAGGGCAGGACGAAGGTGGCGACGCCGAGGCCGGCGGCACGCAGGTCGGAGTAGGGGCCGCGGGCCTTCTCGTCCAGACCGAGGCGCGCCGACCACGACGCGGGCAGCGCCATCGACCAGCCCGACATCCGCGGCGAGAGCCCGGTGAGGCGCAGGCCGAGCAGCACCATGAACACGGCGACGACGGCCATCAGGCCGGCCACCACCGACGTGGGCAGCGCGAGCCGGGCGCCGATCGCGCCGAGCAGCGCGCCGAGCACGAAGAAGCCGAAGATGCGGCCGGCCTGGAAGGCCAGCTGCGGGCGCCAGCGACCGCCGGCCGGGACGTCGCCGTCGCTCATGCGCGACGCCGACACCGCGAGGACGAGGCCGCCGACGAGCGCCATACAGGTGGAGAAGCCGGCGGTGAGACCGATGAGCAGGACCACGAGCAGGCTGGTCCCGCCGGCGGCGGTGATCCGCGCGGAGAGGTCGCCGATGGCGAAGGTGCTGATCAGCCAGACGATCGCCCCGACGACGACGAGCGCACCCGCGGCGCGCAGCCAGATCGAGCCCTCGTGGCTGAACCACGGCGAGCGGCCCACGGTGTAGCCGGTGCCCTCCAACGCCTCGACGACGCCCTCCCAGGGCACCTCGCCGTCGACGTCGAGCGTGACCAGGCCGGACCGGGCGGACACGGCGACGGGCCGCACCCCCGGCACCGCGCCGAGGGCCTTGCCGACCCGCCGCTCGCAGGCGGTGCAGGTCATGCCCTGGACGGGGACGCGGACGCGGACCCAGCTGGTCTCCGGCGCCGACATGCCGAGCCCTCCGTCCTCCCCCGGTCGTCGCTGTCCAGAGTAGATATCGGTCGTTCGCACACGCACGTTCAGCGGGTGTCTCGCGGATCACCCGGACCGCCGGGGCGGTGGCTGCCGCGCGGCCACCCCGCGCGTGTACGGTGAGCCCCACAACTGAACATCGCGTCTGACGTCCAGGGGAAGCCGGTCCGATTCCGGCGCTGACCCGCAACCGTAGGCCGACCCCACCAGGTCGGCGAGCCGGAGCACCTGGCGGGCGCGAGAGGCTCACCTCCGTCGAGGATTGCGGAACGAGCCCGGACCAGCCCGGTCCGCCTTCTCGCCCCTCGCACGCGCTCCCCACGGGAGCAGCTGCGGGGGGTTTCGTCGTATCGGGGCCCGTCCGGACCTCTGGTTCGTGATCGTTACCCGAAAGGACCCCTCGTGGTCTGGTCCCACCGCACGACCGTCGCCGCCCTCGTGGCCGGCGGCCTGCTGCTCACCGGTACGGCGCTCGCCGCACCACCGGCCATCGCTGCCGCCCCGGCGCAGCCGGGCCTCTACGGCTCCGGCGACCCGACCTACGACGGCGCGTTCCGCCAGTCGCTCGCGCTGCTCGCGCACGAGGCGGCCGGCACCGCCGCACCCGCGGCCGCGGTCGCCTGGCTCGTCGGCCAGCAGTGCGCGGACGGCGGCTTCCAGGCGTTCCGGCCCTCGACGTCGGTCGCCTGCACGCCGTCGGACCCCAACGCCTTCACCGGCGAGGACACCAACTCCACGGCGCTCGCCGCCCTGGCACTGCGCTCGGTCGGTCGCGCCGCCGAGGCCGACCGCGCGATCGCGTGGCTGGAGAAGGCCCGCGCCGCCGACGGCGGCTTCCCCTACTTCGTCGGTGGCGCGTCGGACGCGAACTCCACCGCCGACGTCCTCATCGCGCTCAACGGCGCCGGCGCCCCGTCGTCGTCGACCGGTCCGGCGCGGCACTTCCTCGAGACCCTCCAGGTCGGGTGCGACGGCGCTGCGGCGAGCGAGGACGGCGCGCTCGCGTTCCAGGACTACGGCACCGGCCTGGTCGCCAACGACGCCGCGACCGTCCAGTCGCTCGTCGCCCTCGCGGGCTCCGGGCTGCCGGTCTCGCCGGGGTCGACCGCGGCCGCGGCCCCGCGTGCGACCTGCCCGGCACCTGTGCCCGCGCCGGCGGCGCTGCCCGCCGCGCCGGATCTCGCGATCATCGTGACGCCGATGGCCTCTGCCCCCGGACTGGTCGCGGAACTGGGCGCGCGCGGCACGCGCGCCGCGGTCGTGATCAGCGCGAGCCGCGAGGATGCCGAGGGCGCCGCGATCAAGAGCGCGATACTCCAGGCCGCGCGCCCCTACACCATGCGCATCGTGGGGCCCAACTGCCTCGGCGTGATGGTGCCGGCAACAG
>JBGAJT010000283.1:0-4516 GCA_044224785.1 Candidatus Nanopelagicales bacterium
CGACCTGCTCGACACCGGCCCGCTCGCCATCGGCGTCGCGCACTTCACCGCCGACTCCGTCCCGCTCGGCGTGCTGCAGCAGGTGTCGGCGGCGTCGGTGTCGCTGGATCCCGCGCTCCTCGCCGAGGCCGCCGAGCACGACGCCACGGCCGAGGTCGTGCACGCGCTCGTCGCCGCGGCGTCGGCGCTCGGCGTGGTCACCATCGCGATGGACGTCGACAGCCAGGAGCAGCTCGAGGTCGCGCGCGGTCTCGGCGTCCACGCCGTCTACGGCGACCTCGTCGGGCCGCCCGCGCCGCTCGACACCTACTCCGACCTGCTGCACGGCGGGCGCATCACCCTGCCTGCACCGCACGTCGACGACGCCGCGCCGCAGCCGCCCGCACCGAGCGGCCCGGCCCAGCGCGCCGAGGACGAGGTCGACGCGTGGGCGCGCCAGATGGCCGCCCGGTTCGCCGAGCCGGTCGCCGAGCGCCCGAGCGCTGCGGAGCCGGTCGCCGAGGTCGGCGAGACCCCGGTCGCCGAGGCCGTCGCGGAGCCGGTGCTCGAGGTGACGGCCGACCCCGCACCGCAGGTGGTGCCGTTCGTGCCGCCCGTCGTCGAGCCGACTCCGCAGCCCGTCGTGGAGACGGTCCCCGACGAGCCGCTCGCCTCGCCGGAGTCGCTCGCGGCGCCGGTCGCGCCCGCGCTTCCCGCGTACGTCGACCCCGCGCCCGCCGCGCCACCGCTGCCCGAGGTGCCGGCCTGGCTGCCGCCTCCTCCCCCGCCCGCTCCCGCAGCGGCCGTCCCCGGCGACATCGGGGCGCAGCTCGCGCGCGAGCTCGGCTTCGAGCTCGACCCGGTGGTGCCCGGCGCCGAGGACCCGATGACCGCCGCCGACACCCCGCAGTGGCGGGCGCTCCTCGACGAGCTGCACCACCGCGACGACCCGCAGCAGTAGGACGCGCGTCCGCCCGGCTCAGTCGTAGCCGAGGTCGTGCAGGCGGTCGTCGTCGATGCCGAAGTGGTGCGCGATCTCGTGCACGACGGTGATGTGGACCTCGTCGACGACGTCGTCCTCGGTGTCGCAGATCTCGAGGATCGGGTTGCGGTAGACGGTGATCCGGTCCGGCAGCACCCCGGCGTACCAGCTGCCGCGCTCGGTCAGCGGCACGCCCTCGTAGAGGCCGAGCAACGGCTCCTCGCCCTCGGGGACGTCGTCCTCGACCACGAACACCACGTTGTCGACCAGCCGCGCGAGCTCGTCGGGGATCTCGTCGAGCGCCTCGGCGACGAGGTCCTCGAACTCCTCCCGCGACATCTCCAGCACGCCCCCGATCCTGCCCCCTCCCCCGTCGTTTTCACTGAATGTGCCTTTCGTTGCTAAGAGAGCAACAATCCCGACATCCACCGCTCCGGTCCGGTCAGCGTGCGCCGCGGGCCCGTCCCGTGCGGGCGAACCTCGTTTTGGAGGGCGGGCGGGGCGTCCCGTATGCTCTGCTGGTCCCCCGACAGGTGACGTCGGGGCCTGCACCTGGCCCCCATCGTCTAGTGGCCCAGGACACCGCCCTTTCACGGCGGCAGCACGGGTTCGAATCCCGTTGGGGGTACGTACGACCAGCACGGCAGCACCACCCGCAAGGCCCCGTAGCGCAGTCGGTTAGCGCGCCGCCCTGTCACGGCGGAGGTCGCCGGTTCGAGCCCGGTCGGGGTCGCCAGCACGAAGGGCGCCCCGCAACAGCGTGGCGCCCGTCGGCGTTGCCGGGGTCAGGCGGACGCGTCGCGCAGGGCTGCGTAGCGGCTGCGGGCCTCCGCCGAGGCGTCGAGGTCCGTCGACGACGCCTCGACCCAGCGGCCGGCGACTGCGGGCCAGGCGGCGTCGGATCCGGCGCCCAGCGTGCGCGCGGCCTGGCGGGCGGCGCCGTCGGCGACGTACTCGCCGGGGTCGGCCACGAGCACCGGGCGGCCGAACACCGCGGGCGCGACGGCCGCGACGGCGGCGGAGCGCGCGGCCCCGCCGATGAGGATCACGCGGCCGACCGGCACACCGAGGTCGACGAGCGCGTCGACGGCGTCGGCCAGACCGCTGAGCATGCCCTCGACCGCGGCGCGCGCGAGGTTCTCGCGCGAGCCGTTGCCGAGGGTGAGACCGCCGAGGACGCCGGTGGCGTCGGGGCGGTTGGGGGTGCGCTCGCCCGCCAGATAGGGCAGGAGGGTCACCCCGCCCGCGCCCGCGGGAGCGGCGAGCGCGAGCGAGTCGAACTCCTCGTGGTCGGCGCCGAGGAGGCGGCGCACGACGTCGAGGACCTGGGCGGCGTTCAGCGTGCAGACCAGCGGGAGGTAGCGACCGGTCGCGTCGGCGAATCCCGCGACCGCACCGGATACGTCGTGGGTCGCGACGTCGGACACCGCGAACGCGGTGCCGCTCGTCCCGAGCGAGACCACGACGTCGCCGGGCTGCGCGTCGAGACCGAGCGCGGCCGCCATGTTGTCGCCGGTACCCGGTGCGAGCAGCGCACCGGCCGCGGCACCCCACGCAGAGGAGACCTCGCCGACAGCGTCGTACGGCGAGGCCACGCGCGGCAGCGCGAGGTCGCGGCCGAAGGCACGCACCAGCAGGTCGGTGCGGTAGTGGCCGGAGGTCGGCGACCAGTAGCCGGTGCCGCTCGCATCGCCGCGGTCGGTGGTGAGGGTCGGCGGCTCCGTCGTGCCGCGCAGGCGCGCGGTGAGCCAGTCGTGCGGCAGGCACACGGCCGACGCGCGCGCGGCGACGTCGGGCTCGTGCTCCGCGACCCAGCGCAGCTTGGTCACCGTGAACGACGCGACCGGCACGGAGCCCGTGGCGTCGGCCCACTCCTGCGCGCCGAGCTCGGCCACGAGGTCGGACGCCGACGACGCCGAGCGCATGTCGTTCCACAGCAGGGCGTCGCGCACGACGTCACCGGCGTCGTCGAGGAGCACCATCCCGTGCTGCTGCCCGCCGACGCCGATCGCCCGCACGTCGTCGAGGCCCCCGGCCGCCGAGATCGCCTCGCGCAGAGCCGATTCCCAGGCAGCCGGCGGCGCCGACGTGCCGTCCGGGTGCGCGGCACGACCCTCGCGCACGAGGGCGCCCGTGACCGCGTCGCGGACGACGACCTTGCAGGACTGCGTCGAGGTGTCGACGCCGGCGACGAGATCGGCCATCGATCAGACGGTGCCGAGCAGGTGCTCGATCGCGAGCTGGTCGAGCTGCACGTAGTGGTAGCCGCGCGCAGCCGCCGCCTCCAGGTCGAAGTTCGCGTCGACGTCGGCGACGAGGTCGTCGTAGGTCTCGCCGGGAGCCAGGGTCGGGACGGCGGTGCCGCCGACACGGGAGGCCTCGAGCGCCTCCTGCACGCGCGGGTCCGCGCGGAACGCCTTGGCCTTCTCGCGCAGCAGGATGTAGGTGCGCATGTTGGCGGCAGCGGACGCCCACACGCCGTCGAGGTCCTCGGTCCGCATCGGCTTGTAGTCGAAGTGGCGCGGGCCGGAGTAGTCCGACGACTCGAGCAGGTCGACGAGGAAGAACGCGCTCAGCAGGTCGCCGTGGCCGAACACGAGGTCCTGGTCGAACTTCGGGTCGTGCTGGCCGTTGAGGTCGATGTGGAAGAGCTTCTTGTGCCACAGCGCCTGCGAGATGCCGTGCACGAAGTTGAGGTTGCTCATCTGCTCGTGCCCGACCTCGGGGTTGAGGCCGACCATCTCCGGGTGCTCGAGCTCGTTGATGAACGCGAGCGCGTGCCCGATCGTCGGCAGCAGGATGTCGCCGCGCGGCTCGTTGGGCTTGGGCTCGATGGCGAACTTGAGGTTGTAGCCCTTGTCGATCACGTACTGGCAGAGCAGGTCGAGACCCTCCTTGTAGCGGGAGAGCGCGTCCTGCACGTTCTTGCCGGCGTCGACCTCGGAGCCCTCGCGGCCGCCCCAGAAGACGTAGGTCTCGGCCCCCAGTTCGGCGGCGAGGTCGAGGTTGCGCATCACCTTGCGCAGCGCGAAGCGGCGGATGCCGCGGTCGTTGCTGGTGAAGGCGCCGTCCTTGAACACCGGATGCGTGAACAGGTTGGTGGTCGCCATCGGCACCTTCATGCCGGTCGCCGCCAGCGCCTTCTTGAAGCGCTCGATGTGGCCGGCGCGGGCCTTGTCGTCGCTGCCGAACGGGATCAGGTCGTCGTCGTGGAAGGTGACGCCGTAGGCGCCGAGTTCGTGCAGGCGCGTGACGATCTCGACGGGGTCGAGCGGCGCGCGGGTGGCGTCGCCGAACGGATCGCGGGCTTGCCAGCCGACGGTCCACAGACCGAAGGTGAACTTGTCGACGGGGGACTTGGACGAGGCGGACGGCGTGGTCATGTCAGGATCGTGGCGGAGAGGCGGGTTGGCGTCGCGGGCGTTCGGGGCGTTCGCCGCCGGCGCGGTAGGCGGAGGCCGACAGGCCCATGTGGCGCTGGAACTGCCGGGCGAAGTCGCAGTGGTCGTAGAAGCCGGCCTGCAGCGCGACCTCGGTGATCGGCCGCGCGGTCTC
>JBGAJT010000284.1:0-4508 GCA_044224785.1 Candidatus Nanopelagicales bacterium
GTGGGGGAGTCCGCCCGTTGCCCGACCGTGTCGAAAGGGGCCCCTCGGGTGAACCCCGGCATGCCCGCCTCGACGACGAACAGCGTCACGGGATCCCGGCGGCGATCGCGATCGTCCGGCGCATCGACGCCGGGAGTGCGTGCGGCCACGATCACCAGGTCGGCATGCGCACCGTTGGTGATGAACGTCTTGCTCCCGTCGAGCATCCAGCCGTCGTCGGTACGACGAGCGGTCGTGCGCATCCCGCGCAGGTCGCTGCCTGCAGAGGGCTCTGTCATCGCGATGGCGGCTGTCGTGCGGCCGGCGTACAGGGGAGGCAGCCACCGGGCCTTCTGCTCCGCAGTCGCGAGGTCGACGAGGTACGGCCCCACGAGGTCCTCGTTGCCTGCCCACGCGACGTTGACCGACGTGGCCCCCGCCCGCGCGAGCTCCTCCATCACGATGCAGCGGAACCGATAGTCGTCGCTGCCGCCGCCTCCGTACTCGTCGGGGCCGAGCAGTCCGAGAAGGCCCTGCTCCGCGGCGGCGCGCCAGAGCACTGCGTCGATGTGCCGGTCGTCGTCCCACTTCTGGACGAAGGGCTCGACCTCGCGCGACACGAAGGCGCGCACAGCCTCTCGGAAGTGCTCGTGCTCCTCGTCGAACAAGCCCTCCAACGCCATGTCAGCGCAGCCCCAGCATCCGGATGGCGTTCTCCTTCAGCACGAGCTCGCGCACGCCGTCACGGATCTCGAGCGCGTCGAAGTCGGCGATCCATCGGTCCGGGGTGATCAACGGGTAGTCGGAACCGAACAGCATCTTGGTCTTGAGCAGCTTGTTCGCGTATTGCACGAGCTGCGGCGGGAAGTACTTCGGCGACCAGCCCGACAGGTCGATCCACACGTTCGCCTTGTGCGTCGCGACGGCGAGCGCCTCGTCCTGCCACGGGAAGGACGGGTGCGCGATCACGATCTGCAGGTGCGGGAAGTCGGCGGCGACATCGTCGAGCAGCATCGGGTTCGAGTACTTCATCCGGAAGCCGCCGCCGCCGGGCATCCCGGCGCCGATGCCCGTCTGGCCGCTGTGGAACAGCGCCGGTACGCCGAGCTCCGAGATCGCGTCGTACAGCGGGTAGGCCATCGGGTCGTCGGGGGAGAAGCCCTGGATGGTGGGGTGGAACTTGAACCCGCGCACGCCCATGTCGGTGACGAGCCGTCGCGCCTCTTCGACGCCGGCGGCGCCGCGGTGCGGGTCGATGCTCGCGAACGGGATGAGCACGTCGGGGTGGCGCTGCGCAGCCCGCGCGACGTCGTCGTTCGGGATCGGCGGGTGCCCGGTCTCGTGCTCGGTGTCGACGGTGAAGACCACCGCCGCCATCCGCCGCTCGCGGTAGTGCGCGGCGAGGGCGTCGAGCGAAGGCGCGCGGCCCTGATCGGTCCTGAAGTACGTCGCCGACGCCTCCATCAGGTCGTCGGGGAGGCTGTGGTGGCCGTCGTCGGACACCTCGGCGTGCGTGTGCACGTCGATGGCGACGAGGTTCTCCAGGTCGAGCGTCATGCTGCTGCCCTCACGTCGTCAGTCCGTCGGTGTGCGCCTTCGCCGCCAGGATGCCCAGCACGAGCTCGTCGCGCGCGGCGGCGAGCTCGGCCGAGGTGGTGGTCCCGAGCTCGTCGGCCATCTGCGCGGTCACTGCAGCGACGAGATCCGGCGTCCACGAAGGTGTTGCAAGGTCGTCCCACCACGCCACCATCGGCGGCCCGAGGTGCTCGAGCGTGTGCGCGATGCCACCCTCGCCACCGGAGAGGTGCTGGCCGGCGAACGGGCCGACGACCGCCCAGCGCAGGCCAGGCCCGTTCGTGATCGCAGCGTCGACGTCGGCCACGGTCGCGGCACCGCGGGCCACGAGGTCGTAGGCCTCGCGCCACAGCGCCGCCTGCAGCCGGTTCACGAGGTGGCCGTCGAGCTCCTGGCGCACGTGCACGGGCCGCTTGCCGGCCTCGGCGTAGAGGTCCATCGCGTCGGCGACGGCCTGCGCCGACGTGCGCTCGCCGCCGACCACCTCGACGAGCGGGATCAGGTGCGCGGGGTGGAACGGGTGCCCGATGAGGACGCGCTCGGGATGGTGCTCGCACGCCTCGGCGATCGCGGTCGGCCGCAGGCCCGACGAGCTGCTCGCGATGACCGCGGCCGCTGGTGCGTGGGAGTCGATCTCGGCGATCAATGCCTGCTTGAGGTCGATGCGCTCCGGCCCGCTCTCCTGCACGAACGGCGCGTCGCGCACGGCGCCGGCGACGTCGTCGCTCCAGCGCAGGGCCGCGGTCGGGTCGTCGGGCACGACGCCGAGCTGCGCGAGCGCCGGCCAGGCCGTGCTCACGCTCTCCTCGAGCCGCTCCCGTGCCCCGGGCGACGGGTCGTGCGCGACCACCGTCCACCCGCGCGACAGGAACAGCGCCGCCCACGCCGCGCCGATGACGCCGGTGCCGACGACGCCGACCGTGCGGCCGCTCACGACCGCTCCACGAACTCGTCGAGCGTGGTGGGGTCGAGCAGCGAGTCGCGGCTCGCGACCTCGTCGGGGTCGGCCCCGAGCAGGATCCGCTTCACCGGCAGCTCGAGCTTCTTTCCGGTGCGCGACCGCGGGATCCCGTGCACGGCACGGATCTCGTCGGGCACGTGCCGCGGCGACAGGCCGCTGCGCAGCTCGGTCACGAGGCGCGCGCGCAGGTCGTCGTCGAACGAGCCGTCCTTCGTGACGACGAACAGGATCAGCGTGCCAGGGCCGCCCTCGGCGTCCTCGAGGTGCACGACGAGGCTGTCGACGATCTCGGGGAACTCCTCGACCACGCTGTAGAAGTCGGCGGTGCCGATGCGCACGCCGCCACGGTTGAGCGTGGCGTCGGACCGGCCGGTGATCACCAGCGACCCGCGCTCGCTGAACCGCACCCAGTCGCCCATCCGCCAGATGCCCGGGTACATGTCGAAGTACGACGCGCGGTAGCGGCTGCCGTCGTCGTCGCCCCAGAAGCCCACCGGCATCGACGGCATCGGCTGGCGGATCACCAGCTCGCCGAGCTCGCCCACGACCTCGTTCCCCATGACGTCGTACGCCGCGACGTCGCAGCCCAGGACGTTGCCCGACATCTCGCCGGCGTAGACCGGCTGCAGCGGGCTCGCCGAGACGATGCCGGTGCACACGTCGGTGCCGCCGCTGCCGACGTTGAGGAGCACACCCTGCCCGAGCTGCTCCACGATCCACGCGAAGCCCTCGGTGGCGAGCGGCGCGCCCGCGACGCCGATCTGGCGGACGGCGTGCAGGTCGAACTCCCGCGCCGGCTCGATGCCCTCCTTGCGGCAGGCCATGACGTAGCCGGGGGAGAGGCCGACCAGCGTCGCGCCCGTCTCCTCCGCCCAGCGCCACTGCTGGCGCAGGTCCGGCGCCAGCGGGTTGCCGTCGATGAGCACCGCGGCCGCGCCGTGCAGCAGCGCCGAGATCACCGTGTTCCAGAGCATCCAGGCCGTGGTGGAGAACCAGAGCAGCCGGTCGCCCTCGCGCAGGTCCCAGAGCAGCCCCTGGCTCTTGAGCTGCTCGACGAGCAGGCCGCCGTGGCAGTGCACGATCGCCTTCGGCTTGCCGGTGGTGCCCGACGTGAACAGCACGACCATCGGGTGGTCGAACGGCACCTGCTCGAACTCCAGCGGCCCCGGCTCGCTGAGCAGCTCGTCCCAGGTGATCGCATCGGGCACCTCGCCCGGGCCGTAGGGGACGACCACGACGTGCTCGACCGTCGGCAGCGCCGCGCGGATCGCCGCGACCTCGTCGCTGCGGTCCATCTGCTTCTCGCCGTAGACGTATCCGGGTACGGCGAGGAGCACCTTCGGCTCGATCTGGGAGAACCGGTCGACGATCGCGCGGTGCCCGAACTCCGGCGCGCAGCCGGCCCAGATCGCACCCAGGCTTAGCGTCGCGAGGTAGGCGACGGCCGTCTCGGTGATGTTCGGGAGGTAGCCGACGACGCGGTCGCCCTTCCCGACGCCGAGCCGCTCCAGCCCTGCGCGGGCACGCGCGACCAGATCGGCGAGCTCGCCGCGCGTGGTCTCGCGCGCGTCGCGGGTCTGCGACCGCTCGATGAGCGCGACGCCGGACGGGTCGCGCCAGGCACCGACCGCGTGCTCGGCGTAGTTGAGAGCTGCGCCCGGGAACCACACGGCCCCAGGCATCCTCGGGTCCGCCAGCGCGGCCGTGTGCGGGCTCGACGACCCCACGCCGAAGAAGTCCCAGATGCTCTGCCAGAACGCGTCGAGGTCGCGGACCGACCACGCGTACACGTCGTCGTAGCCCGCGAACGCGAGACCGCGCTCGCGCTCGAGCCAGTCGAGGTAGTCGCCGATCAGCGTGGTGCTGCGGGCGTCGGCGGGGACCTCCCAGCGTTGGCCCTGCGCCGGGTCGGTGTGGAGCCCCAGTCGATCCCGGACGGGGTCGGCCAGGTGCCGAGAGCCGTACTTGAGCGTGAGGGGCTTCGGGTAGCCGT
>JBGAJT010000285.1:0-4490 GCA_044224785.1 Candidatus Nanopelagicales bacterium
ATCGTCGTGCACGACACGCTGCTGGAGAAGGGGACCGAGCCCGAGGTCCGCGCCGTCGTCGCGCACGAGCTCGGGCACGTCGTCGCGCACGACGTCCGCACCGGCACCCTGCTCGGTGCGCTGGGCTCCGCTGTCGTGGTGGCGGCGTCGAGCGTCGTGCTCACCGCGCCGGTGGTGCTCGGCTGGGCCGGTGCGTCGTCGGCCGGCGATCCCGCGGTGGTGGGGCTGCTGGTCGCGGGCGGCGCGTGGCTGGGCCTGCTCTCGGCGCCGGTGCAGAACGCCGTGTCGCGCCGGATCGAGCGGCGGGCCGACGTCCACTCCTTCGAGCTGACGGCGGACCCGGTCACGGTCGCGCGGATGCAGCGCACGCTCGCCGTCACCAACCTGGCGCCGCTGCGACCTCCGCGGCTGCTGCACCTGTGGTTCGGCACGCACCCGACCTCGCCGGAGCGGATCGCCGCGGCGCGCGGCTGGGCGGCCGCGCACGGCCTCGAGGTCGACGACCTCGTCGGGGCTCAGGACCAGCCGGGGGCGTCCGGGGCGCGCAGCAGCACGTAGCCGCCGTCGCGCGCGACCTCGACCCAGCCTTTCTCCGACACGAGGACGCCGGCCAGCGCCTCGTCCTTCGCCAGCAGCGCCGCCGTCGGCTCGAGCTCGTCGTAGAGCGACTGCCAGCCGGGGCGAGCACCGAGGAGGTCGCCCTGGTAGCGGCGCACGTAGTCGCCGCCGTAGCGGTCGGCGCGCCCGTCGATGCCGACCAGGACGTGCGGCGGCGGCCCGGCGAACCACAGCAGCGGCCCGGACACGTTGTAGGTGTTGAGGACGCGCTGCGGCGCGGAGGCGTCGCGCAGCCGGGCGAGCAGCGGCAGCGGGATGTCGGAGTCGACCACCGGCGTCTGCGTGAGGGCCAGCACCAGCCCGACCAGGAGGCCGACGGCTCCGGCCGCCCACGTCGTCCGCCACAGCGGCGGTCGGGGCAGTGCGGGCGTCGGGTCGTCCTCGCCGATCGCCCGGGAGACGACGCCGACGGTGATCGGGGCGAGCATGAGCGTGGCCGGCGCGAGGTTGCGCCAGGCGAGGGTGCCGAAGGCGACGAGCGCGAGGACGAGGAGCAGCTCGCCGCGCGTCGGACGCACCCGTCCGCGGGCCCAGGACAGGACCAGGGCGAGCAGGAGCGGGACGAAGGCGATCGAGGTCCAGTCCCAGAAGGTGACCGGCTGCCACTCGAGGATCAGCGAGGTGCTCGAGCTGAACCGCACGAGGGCCAGGGCGTTGGCGACTCCGGAGGGGGAGACGCAGGCCGCGAGGAAGCAGCCGAGGGCGAGCAGCGCCGCCTGCCAGGCGACCCGGTCGCGCAGGCCGTGGTCGAGCAGCCGCGCGAGGCCCGCGAGCACCAGCGCGACCGGGAGGATCACCCAGCCGCCGTGCCAGTTCGACCAGACGACGACGAGCGGCAGCACCAGCCACCAGCGGGGGAGCCGGCCCTGGCGCCACAGCCGCTCGGCCCACCAACCGACGAGCGGGGCGAGCAGGAAGGTGAGCTGCTGGGACCGCTCCTGCACCGTGATCGAGAGCATGAGCGCGCCGAGCGTGAACGCGAGGACGCCGGGGCGCACCGGGCGCCGCACCAGGGTGACCGCGCCGAGCACGGCGAGCGCGGCGACGATCATCACCACGCGGTAGACCAGCAGGGCCTGCAGACCGCCGATCGCCTCCAGCTTGGCGAGGACGACCTCGGCGAGCCACTGCGCGCTGACCCACGTGTCGGCCACCGGGGCCATCGACCAGCCGCGCCCGGCCTCCGAGATCGGGACGCCGGAGAGGATCTCGCGGCCCACGAGGAGGTGCCAGTAGACGTCGATGTCGCGGATCGGGCCGAGCCCGGCGCGCAGCGGCGCGAGCGCGGCGACGACCGCGGCGAGGGCGAGCCACGGCACAGGACGGACGGAGCGCGGGGCGCCGTCGGTCCCGGTGGGCTCGCTCACGGTGTCGATCATGTCCCCTCAGGGCTCGAGAGACGACGAAGGGCCCGGCGGCGAACCGCCGGGCCCTTCGTCTGCGTACGGAGTCGTCAGCAGGTGGTGCTGGAGCTCGAGATGCAGGACTCGGTCTTGCTGAAGGTCGACTTCACGCGCGAGCCGAGCAGGAAGACGATGCCGACGATGATCGCGGCGATGGCGGCGACCAGCAGGCCGTACTCGACGGCCGAGGCGCCCTCGTCGCGGCGGAGGGTGGTGCGGATGCGGGTGATCATGGGATTGCCTCCAGAGAATCTATGTTCCCCGATCCTCTCGGGGCCAGGACCAACTCTGGCAGCGGAGCGTGACGGTTTGATCGGACAAGTCGCCCGTTCCAGGTCAGCCGTTCGGTTGACCCCCGCACGGGTGACTACAGACCGTTCTCATCCCGCTTCAGCAGACCGAGCTTGAGCGCGGTCATGAGAGCCTGGGCACGGTTCCCCGCTCCGAGCTTCTCGTAGAGCTTGGAGATGTGGGTCTTGGTCGTCGACTCGCTGATGTAGAGCTGCCGGCTGATCTGCGCGACGCCGAGCCCGTCGGCGAGCAGACCCAGCACCTCGCGCTCGCGCGGGGACAGCTGCGGGCCGCTGGGCGAGAGCCGCCGCTTCATCGCCTCGTTGAGGTCGTTGGCCGTGAACGAGCGGGGCGAGCTCGCCGCGTGGCGGGCCGCGGCGACGACGTCCTCGGACGGAGCGTTCTTGGGCACGAAGGCCGACGCGCCGGCCTCGAGCGCCTCGAAGAGCTGGTCGTCGCCGGCGTACATCGTGAGGATCACGATGCCGATCTCGGGGTTGTCCGCGCGGATCTTGCGGCAGGCCTCGAGGCCGTTGCCGTCGGGCAGGCGCACGTCGAGGATCACGACGTCGGGAGCCATGAGGGTGAGGAGGCGGCGCGCGTCGGAGAGGGTCCCGGCCTCGCCGGCGACCTCGAAGTCGCCGTCGCGCTCGAACGCACGCCGGAGACCCTGACGGATGAGCTCGTGGTCGTCCACGAGCAGCACGCTGATGGTCACCCGATGCCACCCCTTCACCTGGTTGACGGAGTGATCATGCCAGGTCGGGGTGTCCCGAGGGGTCAGAGGGCGGGTTCGGGCCGCGTGGCGGGATCCGAGGCCGAGCCGCCGGGACCCAGGGTGACCTCGACGACGGTGCCGCCGCCGACGCGCTGGCGGACCGTGAAGCCGGCGCCGACGCGGGCGGTGCGCTCCCGCATGATGTCCATCCCGAAGGAGTCGTTGCGCGGCTCGCCGAGGCCCTTGCCGTCGTCGGCGATGCGCAGGAACGCGCGCGGCGGGTCGACGCGGCAGGTGACCCAGAGGTTGCGCGCGCGGGCGTGCCGGCGGGCGTTGGTGATGGCCTCCTGGGCCACCCGGAGCAGCTCGGTCTCGGCCTGGATGGGCAGCCGGTACGCCGACTCGTCGAGGACCAGGTGCACGGTGAGGCCCGATCCGGTGCCGACCGAGCGCACGTAGCTGGTGAGCGCCGCGCCGAGGCCGGCCGCGGGCTGCACGTCGCTGCGCAGGTCGAAGATCGACAGCCGCAGCTCGCTCACGATGCGGGTGAGCTCGCCGCGCAGGTCGCCGAGCTCCTCGCGGGTCTCGGGGTCCTGGGTGCGGGCCCGCAGGTCGTCGACGACGAAGCCGAGCGCCGCCACCTCCTGCGCGACGCCGTCGTGGATCTCGCGGGCCAGGCGCCGCCGCTCCTCGACCGTCGCGAGCGCGCGCACCTCGCTGAAGAGCTGGCCGGTGTCGATGCGCAGCGCGGCGTCGTCGGCCAGGGCCTGCGCGCGCGAGAGGTGCCGGGCGCTCCACGGCCCGCCGTCGCGCTCCACGCCGATGAGCCCGACCCGTCGGTCGCCGAGGCGCAGCGCCAGGACCGCGGAGTGCCCGTGGCTCGGGTCGGTGAACGTGCCCGTCTGCTGCACGACCTGACCGCTCGTCCAGACCTTGCCCCAGATGCCCTCGTCCGGGCTCGGGACCCACTCCACGTGGTCGGTGCCGGCGTAGGCGAGGGGCATGAGGACGCCACCCTCGGCGCGGCCGTACAGGGCACCGCGGTCGAACCCGAGGTCCTCGCGCATCGCGACGAGCACCTGCTGGGCGAGCGTGACCTCGTCGAGGCCGGTGGGCAGCACGCGCGCGACGTCGCGCAGACGGGTGAGCAGCCGGTGGGCCGCGACGTACGTCGAGTTGTTCTGGCTCTCGCGGGTCGCGACCGACCGCGCCCACGACCCGACGAGGCCGGTCGCGAGGCCGAGGCCGATCCACTCGGCGATCAGCGTGACGTCGGTGCGCGAGGTGAGGTCGCCGGTGCGCGCGCGCATGGCCACCAGCACCATGAGCGACACCAGCGTCGCGCTCGACGACGCGAGCGCGCCCCAGAGGAGCCCGGCGGCGCGCGGCGGCACGCCGAGGTAGGGGGGGAGCGGGGGGGGGGGCGGGGTCGTCGCGCCGCTGACGGCGGCGGCGCGCGC
>JBGAJT010000286.1:0-4447 GCA_044224785.1 Candidatus Nanopelagicales bacterium
CGGGGCCGGCGCGACGGCGACGTCCTCGGGCACCGTCGCCGTGTCCGTCAGCGCCTCCACCGACCTCGGGCAGAACGAGTTCCCGCAGACCGTGGAGCTCCTGGTCGACGGCGTCCCCGTCGACTCCTCGCCGTGCCAGGGCAACCCGGAGCACACCTGCACCGCGATCCTGCACTGGGACGCGAGCAGCTCGGCCGGCCTGCACCGGCTCGCGGCGCGGCTCACCACGAACCGTTCGCACGAGGCCACCTCGGCGAGCCGCTCGGTGTTCGCGCTCAGCGGCTCCCGCGTCGCGTTCTTCGCCCCGCCGATCGCCGCCTACGGCGGCTACACGATCGTCCGCGGCCGCGTCGCCTCGACCACGTCGAAGCAGCCGCTCGTCGGTGCCGCCGTGCGCCTCGTCCTCGTGCCTGCGGTCGGCAGGGCGCGCACGGTCGTCGTGCGCACCGGCGTCGGCGGCGTCTTCAGCATCCGCACCCGCTACTACGCCAACACGGTCGTGAGCGCCCGCGTCGGTGCCAGCTGGTTGGTGAAGGGGACGGCGGTGGCGACGCAGCGCGTCCGCGCGCCGATCACCTGCTCGACCGCGCGCACGACCACCCTCAGCGGAGCGCGCGGCACCGGCGTGTGCGTCGTCAAGAACCTGCCCGTCGGCACGGTCGTCCGTCTGCGCTACCTCTACCGCGGCCGATGGGCAACGCTCGCGAACGGGCGCACCACCTCGACCGTCATCCGCTTCACCTACGCGTTCCGCCCTCGCGGCACGTACTCGCTGCAGGTCACCGTCGGTACCAGCCGCGTCTACGTCGCCACGGCCAGCCGGCTGATGAAGGTCGTGATCCGGTGAGGCGCGCGGTCGTCCTCGTCGCCGTGGCCCTCGTCCTCGCGGGGTGCGGCACCGCGACGGCGACGACCCCCACGATCGGGACGGGGAGCACCGCCCTCTCGGCGACGCCCGCCCAGTGCACGCCGGCCCCGACGACGTGCACGGTCGAGGTGACCTACGCGAACCTCGGCAGCACCCCGATCACCATCGACGCGGGACTCACCCAGCTCGTCGACGCCAACGGCGTCGTCCACCGGGCGCTGCCGTCGACCGCGACGACCTCCGGCCTCGCTGTGGCGGCGGGGGACAGGGTGTCGGTGGTCTGGTCCGTCGACCTGGACGAGGGCGACCGGCTCGCCGACGTCCGCTGGGTCGACCCGTCGGGCAACGCCGCCTCGGTGCCGCTCGGCGTCGTCGTCGCCAGCGCGACGCCGACCCCCACGCCGACACCCACCCCGACCCCGAGCGCGACGCCGAAGCCCACGCCGAAGCCCACGCCCACGCCGACCCGCACGCGGACTCGCAGCCCGCGCCCGGCCACCAGCCCCCCGGCGACCGGCACGATCGGCTGACGTCCCGCATCGTGGTGCGCAGATCCACCATGTGGAACATTCGACCCGCCCGGAAGCCGGGCAGGTCGGCGCCGAGCCGCTGCGTGCCTACACTCGCGCTGAGCCGCACGAACGTGCGCGGCCGCTTCCCTGAGTCGTGCGAAGGAGCACCCGTGGCGACGCGTCACCCCGCCTGGTCCGCGGACGCGGGGGAGAGGGTCCTGCACGCGCTGCACCAGCACGACCGTCTGGTCCTGCCCGCGCTGCAGGCGCTGCAGGCCGAGTTCGGCTACGTCGACCCCGAGGCGGTGCCCCTCGTCGCCGCGTTCCTCAACGTCTCCGTCGCGGAGACCCACGGCGTCCTGAGCTTCTACCACGAGCTGCGCACGACGCCGCCGGCCGAGGTGACGGTCGCTCTCTGCTCCGCCGAGGCCTGCCAGGCCACCGGCTCGCGGCAGCTGCGCGCCGAGGTCGAGCAGAGCATCGCTCCCGTCGGCGGCCGGTCCGACGACGGCGATGTCGACGTCGTCGAGGTGTTCTGCCTCGGCAACTGCGTCTACGGTCCCGCCGCGCTGGTGAACGAGCGCCTCGTCGGCCGCCTCGACCTCGACCGGCTGCACGGCGTGGTCGCCTCCGCCCTCGAGAAGGCCCGTCGATGACGACCACCGTCTACGTCCCCGGCGACAGCGCCGTCCGCTCGATCGGCGGCGACGACGTCGCCCGCGCCATCGCGGAGGGTGCAGCCGCCCGCGGCATCGACGTCACGATCGTGCGCAACGGGTCGCGCGGCCTGCTGTGGGCGGAGCCCCTCGTCGAGGTGGTCACCTCGCGCGGGCGCGTCGGCTACGGGCCGGTCACCGACCTCGACGTCGCCTCGCTCCTCGACGCCGGCTGCTTCTTCGAGACGACGCGCGACACCGCGTCGCACCCGCTGTCGGTCGGCGTCGTCGACGAGCTGCCGTGGCTGGCGTCGCAGACTCGGATCACCTTCCAGCGCATGGGCGTCATCGACCCGCTCGACTGGGACGACTGGCAGGCGCACGGCGGCCTCGCCGCGCTGCGCCGCACCCTCACCGCCGGCGCGGTCGAGGTGATCGACGAGCTCGTCGCCTCCGGCCTGCGCGGTCGCGGCGGCGCCGGGTTCCCCGCCGGTATCAAGTGGCGCACCGTGGCGGCCGCCGAGGCCGACCAGAAGTTCGTGCTCTGCAACGCCGACGAGGGCGACAGCGGCACGTTCGCCGACCGCATGCTCCTCGAGGGCGACCCGTTCACCCTCATCGAGGGCATGGTCATCGCCGCCCTCGCGGTGGGCGCGACGCGCGGCTACGTCTACTCCCGGTCGGAGTACCCCGCCGCCAACGAGACGTTCGCACGCGCCCTCGAGATCGCCGCCGAGCACGGTGTCATCGGCGACGACGTCCTCGGCACGGGCGTGCCGTTCCACCTCTCGCTGCGCGTCGGTGCCGGCGCCTACATCTGCGGCGAGGAGACCGCGATGATCGAGAGCCTGCAGGGCGGCCGCGGGATGGTCCGTCCCAAGCCGCCGATCCCCGCGCTCGAGGGCATGTTCGGCAAGCCGACGCTCGTCAACAACGCGATGACCCTCGCGACCGTGCCGATGATCGTGGCCGACGGCGGTGCCGCCTACGCCGCGGCCGGCTACGAGCGCTCCCGCGGGACGCAGATCTTCCAGCTCGCCGGCAACGTCGCGCGCGGCGGCGTGGTCGAGCTGCCGTTCGGCCTCTCGCTGCGCGAGCTCGTCGAGGGCTACGGCGGCGGAACGCGCACCGGGCGCCCGGTCCGCGCGGTCCAGGTGGGCGGGCCGCTCGGCGCCTACATCCCCGCCGACGGCCTCGACGTCGCCCTGGACTACGAGTCGATGATCGCGATCAACGGCATGGTCGGGCACGGCGGCATCGTGGTGTTCGACGACACGGTCGACATGGCCGAGCAGGCGCGCTTCGCGATGGAGTTCTGCGCCAAGGAGTCGTGCGGCAAGTGCACACCGTGCCGCGTGGGCTCCACCCGCGGCGTCGAGGTGATCGACCGCATCCGTGCCGGCGTCGACCGCGACGCCAACCTCGTGCTGCTCGACGACCTGTGCGAGCTGATGACCGACGGGTCGCTGTGCGCCATGGGCAGCCTGACCCCGCTGCCCGTCCGCAGCGCCGTGCGCCACTTCGGAGAGGACTTCCACCGATGAGCCTCGCTCCCGAGACCGACCACGGCACGCCGGCCCGCACGTCGGACCGCACCGTCACGATCACCGTCGACGGCGTCCCCGTCAGCGTGCCCGCGGGCTCGTCGGTGATGCGCGCCGCGAGCGAGTGCGGCAGCGCCGTCCCGAAGCTGTGCGCCACCGACTCCCTCGAGCCGTTCGGCTCCTGCCGGCTGTGCCTGGTCGAGATCGACGGCCGCAAGGGCACGCCCGCGTCCTGCACGACGCCGTGCGAGGACGGGATGGTCGTCCGCACGCAGACGCCGCGGCTGGAGAAGCTGCGCCGGGGCGTGATGGAGCTCTACATCTCCGACCACCCGCTCGACTGCCTCACCTGCCCCGCGAACGGCGACTGCGAGCTGCAGGACATGGCCGGCGTGGTCGGCCTGCGCGACGTGCGCTACGGCTACGACGGCGCGAACCACATCGACTCCTTCACCGACGACAGCAACCCGTACTTCTCCTTCGACGACTCCAAGTGCATCGCCTGCAGCCGCTGCGTGCGCGCGTGCGAGGAGGTGCAGGGCACGTTCGCCCTCACGATCGCCGGTCGCGGCTTCGACTCCCGGGTCAGCCCCGGCGGCACGACCTTCATGGGCAGCGAGTGCGTGTCGTGCGGCGCCTGCGTGCAGGCCTGCCCGACCTCCACGCTCCAGGAGAAGACGGTCATCGAGCTCGGTACGCCGACCCGCTCGGTCGAGACCACCTGCGCCTACTGCGGCGTGGGCTGCTCGTTCCGGGCCGAGCTGCGCGGCGACCAGGTAGTCCGGATGGTCCCGTCGAAGAACGGCGGCGCCAACGAGGGCCACTCGTGCGTGAAGGGCCGGTTCGCGTGGGGCTACGCCTCGCACC
>JBGAJT010000287.1:0-4426 GCA_044224785.1 Candidatus Nanopelagicales bacterium
GTCGCGGACGTCGGCGGCGAGGGCCACGATGTCGGCGGCCGAGGCGCCGCCCCGGTTGGTGAGCGCGAGCGTGTGCTTGGTCGACACCGCCGCCCCGCCGCGGGCCTCGCCCTTGCGGACGCCGGCGTGCTCGAGCAGCCAGGCGGCGCTCGTCTTCACGGTGCCGTCGGCCTGCGGGAAGCGGGGGGCGCCGTCGGGCAGCCGCGCCGCGGCGTCGGCGTCGAGGACCGGGTTGGTGAAGAACGACCCGACGCTCCAGGTGTCGTGGTCGTCGGCGTCGAGCACCATCCCCTTGGATCGGCGCAGGGCCAGGACGGCGTCGCGGACGTCGCGCAGCGGGGCGCGCTCGCCGACCTCGACCCCGAGGGTGCGCGCGAGCTCGGCGTAGCGGACCGGCTCGGAGGTGGCCGAGAGGCGCAGCTGCAGGCTCACCTCGAGCACCAGCCAGCGCCCGGGCTCGGCCTTGAAGCGGCTGGTGCGGTAGCCGAACCCGCAGTCGGACGCCGCGAAGGTGCGCTGCTGGCCCGTCGTCCGGTCCAGGGTGCGGACGCGCGCGATGGTGCTCGCCACCTCCTGGCCGTAGGCCCCGACGTTCTGCACCGGGGTCGCCCCGACGGAGCCCGGGATACCCGACAGCGCCTCGACGCCGGCCCACTCCTCGTCGACCGTGCGGGCGACGAGCGCGTCCCACGGCTCGCCGGCGGCGACCGTCACCCAGGCACCCCCGCAGGTGTCGGGGGCGACGTCGATCCCACGGGTGCGCACGACGACGACCGTCCCGGGGTAGCCGTCGTCGCCCACGACGAGGTTGCTGCCCCCGGCGACGACCAGTGCGGGCGTGCCCGAGGCATCGGCCTCGCGGACGGCCTCGACCAGCGCCGCCTCGTCGTCGGCCACCACGACCCGGCCGGCCGGGCCACCGACGCGCAGCGTCGTGAGCTCGGCGAGCGTGGTGGCGGCGACGGTCACGCCCGGAAGCCTAGGCGGCGTCAGGCCAGGCGTACGACGGCCTGCGCCTTGCCGAGCACCGTGACGTCCTGCGACTTCGCGGTGATGTCGCCGCGGCCGGTGCCGTCGTCGTTCTTGGCACCGCCCACGGCGGTGATCACGACGAGCGCGCCCTTGTCGTCGTCGGGGACGACGACCGGACGGGTCATGCGGACGCCGTACTCGACGACCGCGCCCGGGTCGCCGACCCAGTCGGTGACGATGCGGCCGGCCGAGGCCATCGTGAGCATGCCGTGGGCGATGACGTCGGGGAGCCCGACCGCCTTGGCGAACCGCTCGTTCCAGTGGATCGGGTTGAAGTCGCCGGAGGCCCCGGCGTACATCACGAGGTTGACCCGCTGCAGCGGGACGGCGAGCGGCGGCAGCTCGGTGCCGACCTCGACCTCGTCGTAGGCGATGCGGGCGCTCATGCGGACTCCTCGGCGGTGCCCCGGGCGACGATGACCGACCAGGTGGTGACGACGTGCTCGCCGTCGACCGTGGTGATCTCGTCGCGCGTGGTCAGGATGTCGTTGCCGGCGGCGACCCGGATGCTCTCGATGCTGGTCGTGACGACGACGGTGTCGCCGGCGAGCAGGGGGCGGGTGTAGGCGAAGCGCTGCTCGCCGTGCACGACGCGGGTGTAGTCCAGGCCGAGCTCGGGGTCGAAGGTGACCGCGGCCATGGCCCGCATGGCGATCGTGAAGGCGAAGGTCGGCGGCGCGACCAGGTCGCGGTGGCCGAGAGCCTGCGCGGCCGCGACGTCGTGGTACGCCGGGTTGCCGTCGCCGATCGCCATGGCGAACTCGCGCAGCTTCTCGCGGCCCACCTCGTAGGGCGCGCTCGGCGGGTAGACCTTCCCGACGAAGTCCTGGTTCAGCGCCATCTCACATGCCTCCGAGCTGTCCGCCGGTGACGGGGATGGTCACGCCGGAGATGAAGTCGGCGTCGCTCGACACCAGGAAGGCGTGGACGTTCGCGATGTCCTCCGGGACGCCGAGGCGGCCGAGGGCGATGAGCATCAACGACATCTGCCGCATCTGCTCGGGGATGCCCAGCTCGCTGTCATCGGTCTTGGCCTGCGTGAGGCGGGTCTCGACGAATCCCGGCGCGACGGCGTTCACGTTGATGCCGAACGGCCCGAGCTCGCGGGCGAGGGTCTTCGTCGTCGCGATGATCGCTCCCTTCGCGGCCGTGTAGTTGTACTGGCCCGGGTTGCCCATGAGCGCGGCGACCGACGACGTGAACACGATCTTGCGGTTGTAGGCGACCTTGCCGTCGGCCTTGAGCTCGGCCTTGGCGACCTCGCGCAGGTAGGGCATCGCGGCGAGGGTGGTGTGGTAACCGGTCTTGAGGTTGACGTCCATGACGAAGTCGAAGGTCTCCTCCGACATGCCGTGGAACATCTTGTCGCGGGTGATGCCGGCGTTGTTCACGACGATGTCGAGCTTGCCGAAGCGGTCGACGGCGGCCTTCGTGAGCCCGTGCGCCTGCTCGAGCTCGACGGTGTTCGCGACGTGCAGGAGGGCCTGGCCGCCCGCCGCCTCGATGAGCGAGACGGTCTCCGCGGCGACCTCGGCGTCGACGTCGTTGACCACCACCGCCGCGCCGTCGCGGGCCAGCCGAAGCGCCGTCGCCCGGCCGATGCCGCGCCCCGCTCCCGTCACGATCGCCACGCGGTCGTCGAGTCGTCCCACGTCTGCCTCCGTCGTACGCCGCGCGCGCCCCGTCGACGCCCGCCTGCAGGCGACGCTAGTGGACCCCCGGCGGGCGGCGCAGCACAGCCCTGGGGAGGCCGGGAACGACGGAACGGCCGCCCCCCGAGGGGACGGCCGTTCCGTGATGACTGGTGAGCCCGAGGAGGGCACCCGGCTAGCGGGTCTCCTTGTGGACCGTGTGCTTGTTGCACTTGGGGCAGTGCTTGTTCATCTCCAGGCGGTCCGGGTCGTTGCGCCGGTTCTTCTTGGTGATGTAGTTGCGGTCCTTGCACTCCTGGCAGGCCAGGGTGATCTTCGGGCGGACGTCGCTCTTGGCCACGGGAGTGCCTTTCCTCGGTGCATCGGGTCGTGCTCGTCGTCGTACGGGTGTAGCGGAGGCCGGACTTGAACCGGCGACACAGCGATTATGAGCCGCTTGCTCTGCCAGGCTGAGCTACTCCGCCGGGATCCGGACCCCGGCCGTCGAGGACGGCCGAGAACCGGTTTTTCCGAGCCCCCTTACGGAATCGAACCGTAGACCTTCTCCTTACCATGGAGACGCTCTGCCGACTGAGCTAAGGGGGCGTAGAGCCAGAGCAGACTACCTGGCTGCGGCTCGATCCTCCAAAACGGGCGGCCTCCGAGGGGTGAGGCCCCCACCACATCCGGGAGCGGCGCGCACCCATCGCGCGGGTCGGCGAGACTCGGCCCATGAGCCGTTGGACCGCCGCCAGCATCCCCGACCTGTCCGGACGCCGCGCCCTCGTCACCGGCGGCTCCAAGGGCATCGGCCTCGAGACGTCGCTGGAGCTGGCCCGGCACCCGTCCGCGACCGCGGCCGCGGGCGGGTCGCCGTCGACCGCATCGAGACCGCCATCGGCGACGCTCCGGGGCGCGGCCGGCTCGAGGCCGCCGACCTCGACCTGGCCAGCCTCGGGTCCGTCCAGGACCTGGCCGAGGCGCTGAGCGCCTCCGACCAGCCGCTGCACCTGCTGGTGAACAACGCCGGGGTCATGGCCTGTCCCCTCGCCCGTACCGCCGACGGCTTCGAGATGCAGTTCGGCACCAACCACCTCGGGCACATGGCGCTGACCCTCCGGCTGCTGCCGCTGCTGGCCCGCAGCGGGGCGCAGGGCGCGGCGTCGCGTGTCGTCACGCTCTCCAGCAACCTGCACAAGCGCGGGCGGATCGATCTCGACGACCTGCAGGGCGCCAAGGACTACAAGCCCTGGGGCGCCTACGGGCAGAGCAAGCTCGCGAACCTCCTGTTCGCCCTCGAGCTGCAGCGCCGGCTCGACGCCACCGGCCTCCCGGTCGCGTCGTACGCCGCGCACCCCGGTTACGCCGCCACCAACCTGCAGTCCGCCGGCCCGACCATGAGCGGCAACAAGGTCCAGGGCCGGCTCATGGACCTCGCCAACTCGGTGGTGGCCCAGTCGGCCGCGATGGGCGCGCTGCCGACGCTGTACGCCGCGACCGTCCCCGGACTCCCGCCCGGCAGCTACGTCGGGCCCGACGGGTTCCTCGAGCAGCGCGGCCACCCGCGGATCGCCCAGCCGAACGCAGCCGCCCGCGACGAGTCCATGGCGGCGGCCCTGTGGTCGGCCAGCGAGGACCTGATCGGGGTGCGCTTCGCCGAGGTCGTCGCGGACCTCGCCTGATTTCACGCCGGGCCCGAGGGCTATGTATCCTTCACGGGCTGTCCCCGGACGGTGATTGGCGGATTGCCCGAGCGGCCAATG
>JBGAJT010000288.1:0-4423 GCA_044224785.1 Candidatus Nanopelagicales bacterium
GGCGTCACGGAGGGGGTTCGGGCAAGGCCGCACGGTGTTCGGAGGAAGGGTTGAGGCGACTCCGGGATCCCCTGCGCCGCAACGACTTCCACGTCCTACGGATCTGCGTCCTCAGCGGTAGGAAGAGGCCGCTTCTGCGGTGTCGTTACGCGCTGCCATGCCGTGTCTGCGCCCGCAACGCTCCCACGCCGCGCAGGCGGATAGCCTCGCCCGACCAGCTGCTGTGGAGGTACGCCGTGCGCGCCGTCGTGTTCACCGGTCCGGGCCGGCCCGTCGAGGTCCACGACGTCGACCTCGCAGCCCCGCGCGAGGGCGAGGTGCTCGTGCGCATCGCCGGGGCCGGCGTCTGCCACAGCGACCTGCACGTGCAGCGCGGCGAGTGGCCGCGCCAGGTGCCCGTCGTCCTCGGGCACGAGGGGTCCGGCGAGGTGGTCGAGGTCGGTCCCGGCGTCACGGGCCTCGTCCCGGGCGACCACGTCGTGCTGTCGTGGATCGCCCCCTGCGGCGAGTGCCGCTGGTGCCGCGCCGGGCACGAGGCGCGCTGCTCGTTCGCCGCCGAGGTCGTCGGTCCGCAGGGCGTGCTGTTCGACGGGACCACCCGGCTCTCGGAGGGCGGCGAGCCGGTCCGCCACTACCTCGGCGTCTCGTCGTGGGCGGAGTACGCCGTCGTGCCGGCGTCCGGCGCGATCAAGGTGCGCGACGACGCCGCGCTGGACGTCGTCGCCCTGGTCGGCTGCGCCGTCGCGACCGGCGTCGGCGCCGTCCTCAACACCGCGAAGGTCGAGGCCGGCTCGACGGTCGCGGTGATCGGCTGCGGCGGGGTCGGCCTCTCGATCGTGCAGGGTGCCCGCCTGGCCGGCGCGTCGCGGATCGTGGCGGTCGACCTGGTGACGACCAAGACCGACGTCGCGCTCGCCGTCGGCGCCACCGACGCGGTCGATGCGTCGGCTCACGACGCGGTCGAGGCCGTGCGCGACCTGCTCCCCGACGGCGCCGACTACGCCTTCGACGGGATCGGGCACACCGCGACCACCGAGCAGGCCATCCGGATGCTCGGGCTCGGCGGTGCCGCCGTCCTCGTCGGGCTGCCGCCCGCGGGTGCGCGCGCGTCGTTCGAGCCGCTGGTCCTGACCGAGCTCGACGGCCGCATCCTCGGCTCCAACTACGGCAGCGTGCGCCCCGCGCGCGACTTCCCGTGGCTGGTCGACAAGTACGTCGAGGGCGAGCTGAAGCTCGACGAGCTCGTCACGGCGCGGCGCCCGCTCGAGGACGTCGGCGACGCGCTCGACCAGCTCGCCACCGGCACCGTCCTGCGCACCCTCCTCATCCCCTAGGTCCGACTCCGTTCGACCCGGAGAAGACAGGAATGCCCTCGCATCTCCGGAGATGCGAGGGCATTCGGGACCTGCTCAGGCCGAGGGGTGGCCGACCTGGGGGCGGTAGGCCATGACGTTCTTGAGCATGCCGAGGCCGACGACGCCGACGAGCTCGTCGCCGCGGTGGTAGCCGACCACGCACTCGCCGGCGAGGTCGCCCTCGAGCAGCCGGATGCCGTCGGCGTCGGCGAGGCCGGGCATGCCGAAGGACTGCAGCCGGATGTCGTACTGGTCGCTCCAGAACGACGGCAGCACCTCCCAGCGCCGCTGCACGACCTCGTCGTAGCCCTCGCCGGAGACGTACGCCGCGAGCACGGCGCCCGCGCGCCGTCCGGTGTCGGTGGGCAGGCTCCAGTGCTCGACGCGGTGCGCGCGGTCGTCGAAGCGCACGTTGGGGAAGCGGGCGATGTCGCCGACGACGGCGACGCCGTCGACCGGCGCCCCGTCGCGCAACGGCCGCAGCGCGGAATCGGTGAGCACGCCGTCGGCGAGGTCGAGGCCGTTGCCCTCCAGCCAGCCGACGTTGCAGCGCGAGCCCAGCGCCTCGACCACGACGTCGGCCTCGAGCCGGCTCCCGTCGGAGAGCGCGACGCCCTCCACGTGCTCGTCGCCGAGGAGGTCGGTGACGCCGACCCCGAGGTGGAACTCGACGCCGTGCGCCTCGTGCCGTCGGCGCAGCTCCCCCGCGAGCTCGGGACCGAGCGGGCGCAGCATCGGTGCGGCGTCGATCGCGACGCAGCGCACGACGCACCCCAGCGCGGTCGCGGTCGCGGCCAGCTCGCACCCGATGAAGCCGGCGCCGAGGACGAGCACCTGCGCGCCCGGCACCAGCTCGCTGCGCAGCGCGGTCGCGTCGTCGAGGGTGCGGATGATGTGGCGACCTGCCGACGCCGCCGCCGGCGGGCCGAACGGCAGGCGCCAGGCGGTGACGCCGGTGGCTGCGACGAGGACGTCGTAGTCGAGGACCTCGCCGTGGTGCAGCGCGACGGTGCGGGCGTCGAGGTCGGCGGACACCACGCGGTCGCCGAGGCGCCACACGACGTCGGCCGCCTGGTCGCGCACCCGGAAGACCAGGCGCTCGTGGGTGATCCCCTCGGCGAGCGCCTCCTTCGACAGCGGCGGGCGGTTGTAGGGAGCCCACGGCTCGTCGCCCACGACGACGACCTCGTCGGCGTAGCCCGACGACCGCAGGGCCTCCGCGGTGCGCAGGCCGCCGAGGCCCGCGCCGACGATCACGGCGCGCGTCATCGCCTAGCCCTCGATGCGCAGCGCCTGCTCCGGGCAGCCGTCGACGGCGGCCTCGCACGCCGACCGCAGCGAGTCGTCGATCTCCTCGAGGAGGATGTACATGTAGCCGTCGTCGCGGACCTCGAACACCTCGGGCGCGGAGGCCTGGCACAGGCCGTGGGACTTGCAGCGGTCGTAGTCGGCGACGACGCGGAACGACATGGGATCTCCCGTGCTCGGTGGTGGGGTCAGTCTGCCCGACACCACCGGGGCGCGCGCTCCGGTCGGCGCGGTCGTCGTCCGGGCGGTCGCCAGAGCGGTCGGTCCGGCGATCTGGTCAGTGGTCGAGGTGCTCGAGGTCGACGACCATCGAGCGGAGGCTGCGCGCCAGCACCTGGGTCTCGTCGCTCGACAGCGACTCGGTGATGCGCACCTCCTCGGCGTTGAACCGGGGGAGCACCTGGCGCATGAGGCGCGCGCCGCGCGGCGTCAGGTGGACGAGCACCCGCCGGGCGTCGTCGGGGTGGGTGCGCCGGCGCAGCAGGCCGCGCGACTCCAGGGTGCGCAGGACGCCGGTGAGCGTCGGCTTGCTGATGCCGGCCTCCTCGGCGACGTGGCGCGTCTCGATGTCGCCCCACACCCAGACGACCCAGAGCACCGTCCACGCCGTCCAGGTGAGGTCGTGCGGCGCGAGGACGGTGCGCTCGAGATGGTTGCGCACGGCGCTGGCCGCGCGGTGGACGCCGGCGACGGCGGCCATCGCGTCCATGTCGATCGGGATGCCCTCGAGCCGACGGGCGACGGCCCGCTCGGTCTCGCCGAGGGTCGGACGGCCGGTGCCGGCGGCGGTCGCCGACGAACGGGCGTAGCGGGAGAGGGTGCAGACGCCGTCCTGGCAGGGGCACCGGTCCGGGTCGCAGTCGGCCCGGCGCGTGGCGCCTGCCACCTGCCCGGTCACCCCGTCGGACCGTCCCACGTCGTCCAGGCTACGCGCGGGACCCCGGTCGTTCGGCGGCGAACGGAGCCTCCCCGGGGCGACATACGACACACCGCCCGGCTTGCATCCACGCTGCGAGTCCCTTGCGCGAGAAGGACACCCGAGCGCGTCGACGCCGGTCTGCGGCGGGCTCGCGCCATACTCGCGGACGTGAGCCTCGACCCGAGCACGGACTCCCCCGACGACGCGGCGCCCGACGACCTCGCCGACACCCCGGAGGAGCTGTCGGCCGACGCGCGCGAGGCGGCGGGCCGGCCCGAGCACCGCTACCAGATGGTGCTCGCCGCCCTCACCGCGATGGTCCTGCACCTGCTCCTGCCCCACGACTTCATCCTGTCGCCGACCTGGATTTACCCGGTCCTCATGGGCGCCTTCCTCGTCCTGCTCATCGCCGGCGACCCGGGCCTCGTCGACCACGAGCGCGGCTGGATCCGCCTGATCACCAACCTGATGATCGTGCTGATCGCCCTGTCGAACCTGTTCGCCATCGTCCGGCTCTGCGACGGTATCCTCACCAAGGACCAGCCCGCCTTCGCGACGAGCCCGACGCAGCTGCTCGGGATCGGGGCGATCGTCTGGGCGACGAACGTCATCGCGTTCGGGCTCTGATACTGGGACGACGACGGCGGTGGCTCCGCCAAGCGCGCCGCACGCGGACCGTGGGCCGACCCGGCGTTCATCTGGCCCGAGATGCACCTCGAGGGCTACATGAGCAGCGGCTGGTACCCGCAGTTCGCCGACTACCTCGCGCTGTCGTTCAACACGGCGACGGCGTTCAGCCCCACCGACGTCTCGGCCGTGAAGCGCTGGGCGAAGATGCTCA
>JBGAJT010000289.1:0-4412 GCA_044224785.1 Candidatus Nanopelagicales bacterium
GTCGGGCCGCTCACCCGGTCGATGTCGTACGTGAACGCGCTCGCCGGCGTCGACGACGCCGCGTGGGACGAGGACGCCGACGCCATCCCCGGCTGGCTGCTCGAGCTCCTCGAGCCGGGCCTCCCCCTGCACGCGCCGCTGCTCTGACCCGGCGCTGAGACGCGCCTGCTCCCGAGGGGCACGCGCTCTGTCCGCAGCCGACAGTCGGCGAGATTGCCTGCGCCGCGGCGTATCAGGCGGCCTCCTCGCTGCTCTTCCCGGTGTCCACCACCACGAGCCCGGTCCACGGGCCCGACACCGGGAGCCCCCGATGCGCCTGCCCCTCTCCACCTCGACCCTCACCGCGCTCGGCCGTGGCCTGAGCTCCGACCCGGCTCCCCGCCGGCGTCGCAGCACCCGCCCCACCGCCGACCGCTCGGTGAGCCGCACGGCCGTCCTGCCCGGCCAGTCGCCGCTGTGGCGACCGCCGTCGCGCCTGACCGGCCTGCTCGAGCGCTACGACCGCATGACGCCGGTCCTCGCCTGAGCCACCCGCTCGAACCCCTGTCCGCGCCCCCGGCGCCACCACCCACCCCGAAGCCCCGTTCCACCACCCCGTTCCGGAAGGACCACCGCCATGTCCACCATCACCACCACCGCGCCGTCGTTCGAGGCCCCGCGCACGTCGGGCCGCCGCATCCTCGTGGCCGGCGCCGTCGTCGCCGGCCTCGTCGTCGCCGGTGCCGTCGCGATCCCGCGCCTCACCACGCAGACGGCCTCGCCGTCGTACCCGGCCGTCTCGCCGCACGACGCCGTCGAGCACCAGCTCGACTCGTCGCGCGCCGCGGCGGCGGGGGCGGCGGCCCGGCAGCAGTCCGAGCGCGTGCAGCGCCGGATGGACCTCGGCGCCAAGCTGAGCGCCGCGGTCGCCGCAACCCAGGCCTACCAGCCGATGCAGTTCCAGCCGGCCCTCGAGCCGGGCTTCACCCGCGAGTACGTCGGCGGCCAGCTGCAGACGGTGGAGATCCCCCGGGTCGTCGAGCGCTCGGTCGTCCAGGAGCAGACCGGCACGATCGGTCACTACGCCTGGACGCCGAACCACATCACCTCGGTGCAGCAGGAGCAGACCGGGCTGCAGGGGCACTACGAGTACACGCCGGCGCTCACCACCAAGCGCTACGTCGGCAGCACGCTGGAGACGGTCCCCGTCACCGGCACGCTGACCTCGTCGACCGCGGCGCAGCAGATCGGCGGACGGCACGAGTCCTACGGCTACACGCCGTCGCGCTCGGGCCCGCACCTCACCTGGTCGGACCCCTGGGTCCCGCCGACGGACAACCCCGAGTGGGTGCCGTACATCAAGTCGCACTACTTCCAGCCCGTCACCACGCGGGTCGCACCTACCCACGAGTACCGCTGAGCCACCCCCGGGGTAGGTGCTCAGGGCCGGGCCACCACGGTGGCCCGGCCCTGGGCCGTGCCCGAAACTCGATGACAGACGGGCGCAGACGCGCTCACAATGCGTCCGGGGGTGGCCTCATGGCAGCTTCGCCAGGGCACGACAGCATCGGTCCGCTGCTCGACGCCGCGGCCGCCGGCGACGGCGCCGCGTGGGACGCGCTCGTCGCGCGCTTCACCGGACTGCTCTGGGCCACGGCCCGCTCCCACCGGCTCTCCACCGCCGACGCCGCCGACGTCGTCCAGACCACCTGGCTGCGCCTGGTCGAGAACCTCGGCCGCATCCAGGACCCGGAGCGTCTCGGCGGCTGGTTGGCCACCACCGCGCGTCGCGAGTGCCTCGTGGTCCTGCGCCGGTCGCGTCGGGAACCGCCGGTCGGTGACGAGCGGCTGCTCGACACCGTGCCCGACCAGCGCTCCGCCCTCGACGTCACGCTGCTCGTCGACGAGCGCGACGCCTCGCTGTGGCGGGTGTTCGAGGAGCTGCCCGACCGGTGCCGTCGTCTTCTCCGCGTGCTGCTCGCCGATCCCGCGCCGTCGTACGCCGAGGTGGCCGACGCGCTCGACATGCCGATCGGCAGCATCGGCCCGACCCGGCAGCGCTGCCTGGCATCGCTGCGGATGCTCGCCGTCGAGTCCGGCGCGCTGGACCCGGGCGACCTGGACCTCACCGATCGCACGGTCTCCCTGGGAGGTGAGTCGTGAGCGACCGCGACGACGAGCTCGAGCGCCGGCTGCGCGCTCTCGCGACCGAGGCCGACCCGCCGCCCGAGCTGGTGGTGGAGTCGGCCAGGGCCGCGTTCGCGCTGCGCGACCTCGACGCCGAGCTCGCCGAGCTGATCGCCGACTCCGCCGTCGACGACCCCGCCGTGCTCACCCGCGCCGTCGTCTCCGACGTCCGGATGCTCTCCTTCGAGTGCGGCGACGTCGTCGTCGAGCTCGACGTCGAGGCCGACCCGCTCTCGCGCCGCGTGCGGCTGTCGGGACTCGCGGTCGGCGCCGTCGGCGTCGTCACGATCGTCCGCGCCGACAGCCGCAGCACCGTCGACCTCGCCGACGGCGGCCGCTTCGTCGCCGACAGCGTCGAGCCTGGGCCGCTCCGGCTCGAGCTCACCACCCCCGACGGGCGTCGCGTCACGACGTCCTGGATCCACGTGTAGCCGCCGGTGCCGCGGGCGGCGACGGCGACGGCGACGAGCACCGACCTCGTCGACGCCGCCCAGCACGCTCTCGACCTCGTCGGCGAGGACCCACAGCTCGCTCTCGACGAGGCGGACGTGATCGTGGCCGGCATTCGGAGGCCTCGGACGCCTGACGAAGCGCGTGCATACGCCGTCGCCCAGCGCGCGGCGGCGCTCGCGCTACGCAGCCTCGGGACACCGATCGACGCCGAGCGTCGGCTGCGGCGCGCACTGGTCGCGACCCGAGACCGCGCGGACGCCGAGACGGTAGCCGAGATCCAGATGACGCTCGCCTTCATCCTCCTCGACCTCGGGCGCACCCGCTCCGCGCTGGCGTCCGTCGACCAGTCGTTGGGGGTGCTCCGCGGGTTGAAGGCGGCACGCGCGCGCACGATGAGGGCGCTCGCCCTGCAGCGGGCGCAGCGTCCGCGCGAAGCCTTCGCCGAGTACGCCGCAGCGCTACCCGTGCTCCGGCGCCACCATGACGACGACTGGACCGCCCGCCTCAAGCACAACCGAGCGCTGCTGCATCTCGAGCTCGGTGAGGTCGAGCAGGCGGTCAAGGATCTGCAGTGGGTCCGCGATCACGACCTGAGCGAGGGTCGCGCCGTCGATGCAGCGGACGCGCTGTTCAACATCGGGATCGCGAGAACCTTGAACGGTGACATCCCCTCGGCACTGGCGACCTTCGACCAGGCCCAGACCGAATGGGGAGGCGTCCGACGGCCAGAGCTGAGCATCGCCCGTGCGGAAGCGTTGCTCGCGGCAGGGCTGCCCGTCGAAGCCGCGGCCGAGCTTCGGGCCGTGGTCACGAGCCTCCACACCACGGGGTGGCCGCTCCTGGAGGCTCAGGCACGGCTCTCCCTGGCCGTGTGCCTCCTCGCATCTCGCCCTGCGGATCCTGGAAGAGCCCGCGAGGAGGGTCGGGCGGCGAGGAGGCTCATCGCCTCGGCGGACAGAGGTGAGCTCGAGCCGACCTCGCTCTATGTCGTCGCCAAGGCCGACCTGGAGCTCGAAGGCGACGCACCGGCCATCGACCGCGCGGTTCACGTAGCCTCCACCCTCCGGAACGCGGGCATGGACGCGACCTCGGCAGACCTGCGGATCACGGCCGGCCGCGCCGCCCTCGACATCGGCGACCTCGCCCGAGCCCGCACCGTCCTGGGCCCTCTCGCCGTGCAGGACCGATCTCGGGATCGCGACGTGGCCGGCAGGGCCCAGTTCGCTCAGGGCCTGCTGGCGGAAGCCGGCGGCGACCCCCAAAGGGCGCGGTCCTGCCTGGTGCGCGCCTGGGCGACCATCGAGGGCCAGCGCGAGCTGCTCGGCGCCACCGAGCTGCGGGCAGCCGCCGCCGGTCACGCTGAAGCGCTGGTGTCCGCGGGTGCGCGGGTGGCCTGGTCGTCGCACTCGGCGGTCGAGATGTTCCGCTGGGGAGAGAGGGGACGAGCGGCGGTGCTTCGACACCGACCGATGAGCGCACCCGACCAGCCGGAGCTCGCGCAGGCACTTGCTCGTCTGCGTTGGACCATGGCGGAAGCAGAGTCCACACCGGGTGCGAGCGTCGATGCGGACCAGCGGCGGGTGATCGCACGGCGCGAGGCCGAGGTACGCAGGCTCACCCGCAGGATCCGTGGGCACGAGCCGGCAGCCAGGCCCGTCGACCCTGCCGACGTCCGCGAGCGCGTCGGCGACGTGCGTGCAGGTCTCGATGCCGGGCCGGATCGGGATCAGGTCGCCGCCGGCCCGCCCGCCGACGCTTCGCCCGCTGCCGGCGGCGATGGCGCCGTGCCACCA
>JBGAJT010000028.1:0-19095 GCA_044224785.1 Candidatus Nanopelagicales bacterium
GCATCCCCGGCTA
The DNA here is from genome assembly GCA_044224785.1 of Candidatus Nanopelagicales bacterium. Classification (GTDB taxonomy): domain Bacteria; phylum Actinomycetota; class Actinomycetes; order S36-B12; family CAIYMF01; genus Longivirga. Next base: position 14 of record JBGAJT010000028.1, read on the forward strand.
CCGGCTCTCGACCCTCGGCGAGCAGATGGCGGTCCGCGCAGCCGAGGCGCTGGCCGACCGCGACGTCACCGTCGTCACCGCGTCGCCGCTCGAGCGCGCGCAGCAGACCGCCCTGCCGATCGCGTCGGTCCACGGCCTCGAGACCGGCACCGACGACCGCCTCATCGAGGCGGGCAACGTGTTCGAGGGCCAGCGCGTCGGCGTCGGCGACGGCGCCCTGCGCAACCCGAAGGCGTGGCGCCACCTCTACAACCCGTTCACCCCGAGCTGGGGCGAGCCCTACGTCGAGATCGCCGCGCGCATGCGCGCGGTCGTCGCCACGGCGCGCTCGGAGGCGCGCGGCCACGAGGCCGTCCTGGTCAGCCACCAGCTCCCGATCTGGGTGGCCCGCCTCGACGCCGAGCACCGCCGCTTCGTGCACGACCCGCGACGCCGCCAGTGCGGCCTCGCGAGCCTGACCTCCCTCACGTTCGACGACGACCGCCTCGTGGCGATCGTCTACACCGAGCCCTCGGCCGACCTGATCCGTCAGGCCGGACCGTCGGCATCGCAGGCCAAGGGCGCCTGACGGTGTGACGCACGCGGGCGCCGCGCCGGAACCCCTGCCGCGTCCCGCACGTCCGCCGGAGGGAAGCCCCCGACCACTGGAGCCGCACCGTGACCCGCCGTACCGCGCTCGTGATCGCCGCCCTGGCGCTCGCGCTCGCCGGCTGCGCGTCCGGCGGCACCGGCACCGGTGGCGGCGACGGCACGAGCGGGTTCGTGGCGGGCGACGGCTCGACCGTGATCCTCGACCCGGCGGCACGCGCCGCCGCCCCGGCCGTGGCCGGCACCACGCTCGACGGTGCGAAGCTCGACCTCGCCTCGCTGCGCGGCAAGGTCGTCGTCGTGAACTTCTGGGCCTCCTGGTGCGCGCCCTGCCGCGAGGAGGCCGGGGCGCTGGAGAAGGTCTACGGCGAGACCCGTGCGAAGGACGTCGCCTTCGTCGGCATCGTCTCGGGCGGCAAGGACTCGATCGCCAACGCCCAGGCCTTCACCCGCCGCTTCGCGATCTCCTACCCCTCGCTCTACGACGGCGACAACTCGCTCGTCCTGGCCTTCCGCGGGCAGATGTCGCCGGCAGCCATCCCGACCACGCTCGTGCTCGACCGGCAGGGTCGGGTGGCGGCCCGTGCGCTCGACGCCGTGGACCGATCCCGCCTCCTGGGCATGATCGAGCCGGTCCTGGCGGAGAATGGGTGACATGAGCGCCGTCGAGACCATCACCAGCGGGTCGCTCCTGCTCGCCGCGCCCATCGCGTTCGCGGCCGGCGTCGTCTCGTTCCTGTCGCCCTGCGTGCTCCCGCTCGTGCCCGGCTACCTCTCGTTCGTGACCGGTCTGTCCGGCGCCGAGCTGCTCGGCGAGGAGGAGCGCGCGACCGGCTCGACCGCCACCGCATCGGTGTCGGCAGCGTCGGCGTCGGCAGAGCCGTCCGACGCCGGTGCGGTCGCGACCGCCACCGTCCCGACGGTCGCGCGGCGCAAGGGTCGCGTGCTGGTCGGCTCGCTGCTGTTCGTCCTCGGCTTCACGATCGTCTTCGTCTCCTACGGCGCGCTGTTCGGTGCGCTGGGCTCGGCCCTGCTCGAGTACCAGGCGACGATCACGCGCGTCCTCGGCGTCCTCGTGATCGTCCTCGGCCTGGCCTTCCTGGGGCTCGTGCCCGGCATGCAGCGCGAGTTCCGCGTGCACAGGATGCCGACCATCGGGCTGTGGGGCGCGCCCATGCTCGGTGTGCTGTTCGGCCTGGGCTGGACGCCGTGCATCGGCCCGACCCTCGGCGCGGTGCAGACCCTCGCGTTCACCGAGGCGAGCGCCGCCCGCGGTGCGCTGCTGTCGTTCTTCTACTGCCTCGGGCTGGGGCTGCCGTTCATCGTCGTCGGCCTGCTCTACCGCCGGATGCTCGGCACGGTCGGCTGGGTGCGCCGCCACAGCCAGCTGGTCATGCGCATCGGCGGCGCGATGCTCGTCGCCATCGGCGTCCTGCTCGTCACCGGTCTGTGGGACGACCTCACGATCGGTCTGCGCTCCTGGGCCAGCGGTTGGGGCGTCCCGCTGTGACCGACGTGTCGGACCAGCGGCCCGACACCGAGACCGCCGGCATGTCGACGGCGCCGGCCGAGGTCGACGCCACGGTCGGTCTGGGTCTGGTCGGCTGGCTGCGCTGGGCGTGGCGCACCCTCACCAGCATGCGCACCGCGCTGGTGCTGCTGTTCCTGCTCGCGCTCGCGTCCGTGCCCGGCTCGCTGCTGCCCCAGCGCGGCACCGACCCGGTGAAGGTCACGCAGTACCTCGCCGACGACCCGACCAAGGGCCGGATCTTCGACAAGCTCGGCCTCTTCGACGTGTTCGCGGCACCGTGGTTCGCGGCGATCTACCTGCTGCTGTTCGTGTCGCTGGTGGGCTGCGTCGTACCGCGGGCCCTGGCGCACTGGCGGGTGCTGCGCGCCCGCCCACCCGCAGCGCCCCGCAACCTCGGCCGGCTGCCCGAGCACCGCACGGTCGACGCCGGCGCCGACCCGCAGGCCGTCCTCGACACCGCACGCGCCCACCTGCGCTCGAAGCTCTGGCGCGTCGACGTCACGCCGTACGACGGCAGCACCGGCACCGTCTCGGCCGAGAAGGGCTACGCCCGCGAGACCGGCAACCTGCTCTTCCACGTCGCCCTGATCGGCATCCTCGCCGGCGTCGCGCTCGGCAGCCTCACCGGCTTCAAGGGCACCGTGATCGTCCGCGAGGGCTCGTCCTTCGCCGACACCCGCGCGCAGTTCGACGCGTTCACCCCCGGCCGCTTCCACTCCGACGACGCCCTGCCGCCGTTCAGCTTCACGCTCGACAGGTTCACGGCCGGCTACCAGCGCGGTGGTCAGCAGAACGGCGCGGCGCGCGAGTTCGCCGCCGACGTCACCCTCGTGCGCTCGCCCGGCCAGGCGCCGGAGAAGACCACGATCGAGGTCAACGACCCGCTCGAGATCGACGGCGTCAAGGTGTTCCTCGTCGGCCACGGCTACGCGCCGACCTTCACGGTCAAGGACGCGAAGGGCCAGGTGGTCTTCCAGGACTCGGTGGTGTTCCTCCCGCAGGACGGCTACTTCACCTCGACCGGCGTCGTGAAGGTGCCCGACACCGTCCCGCAGCTCGGCCTGCAGGGCGTGTTCCTGCCCTCCGCCGTCGTCGACGAGCAGGGCGCCCGCTCGGTGTTCCCCGCCGCCGACGACCCGGCCGTCTTCCTGACCGCGTGGTCGGGCGACCTCGGCCTCGACAACGGCCGGCCGCAGTCGGTCTACAAGCTCGACACCGCCACCATGCGCCAGGTCGGCGTCAAGGGCCTGCGCCCCGGCCAGTCGTGGACGCTGCCCGACGGCGCGACGGTCTCCTTCGACGGCTACCAGCAGTGGGCCTCGTTCAGCGTCGCCCGCGACCCGGGCAAGGAGCTCGCCCTGCTCGCCGGCGTCGTCGCGATGTCCGGGCTGGCCCTGAGCCTGCTGGTCCGTCGCCGCCGGATGTGGGTGCGGGTGTCGGCGCCCGAGGCAGGCGTTACCGTGGTCGAGGTCGCGGGCCTGACCCGCTCCGAGCACTCCACCGTGGCCGACGAGGTCGACGCGCTCGCGTCGGCCCTCGGCACGCTCCGCCCCACCAGTACGAGCACCACCGGAAGCAGCCCCCGAGGAGACACGTGACCGTCAACGAGACGCTCGCGCTCTACAGCAACTACCTCGTGTACGGCGCGATGGCCGCCTTCACGGTGTCGATGATCGCGTTCGCGGCGTCGTTCGCCGCGCTGCGCACATCCGACGACCAGCCGGCCGAGTCCGTCCCGGCCGACGCCGAGGCCGGGGTCGGCGGCGTCGCGGTGGCCACCAAGGTCGCGACCGGCGGCCCGGCCGACGGCGCCGACAGCTCCGACGATGCGCTGCCGCCGGGCCGGCGCGCGGGCAACATCGGCATGTCCACGATGTGGCTCGGCACGATCCTCCTCGGGCTCGGTGTGCTCCTGCGCGGCCTCGCCGTGAGCCGGGCGCCGTGGGGCAACATGTGCGAGTTCGCGATGACCTCGGCGTTCGTCCTCGCCCTGCTCTACGTGGTGCTCTCGGTCAAGCGCGACCTGCGCTGGCTGGGCATCTTCGTCTCGACGTCGGTCCTGCTGGTCCTCGGCCTGGCGATGACGGTCTTCTACACCGAGGCCGCGCAGCTCGTCCCGGCGCTGAAGTCCTACTGGCTGCTCATCCACGTCACCGCCGCGATGATCTGCGGCGCCGCGTTCTGCATCGGCGCCACCTTCACCGTCCTGTTCCTGATCGCCGACACCGGCGAGCGCCGTCGCGCCGAGGACCGCGGCTACTGGCTCGGCGGCTTCGCCCGCCGGCTGCCCGCGGCCGCCAAGCTCGACTCGATGGCCTACCGCACCAACGCGTTCCTGTTCCCGCTGTGGACCTTCGCGATCATCGCGGGCGCCGTCTGGGCCGAGAACGCCTGGGGCCGCTACTGGGGCTGGGACCCGAAGGAGACCTGGGCGTTCATCACCTGGGTCGCGTACGCCGCCTACCTGCACGCCCGCGCCACCGCCGGGTGGAAGGGACGCAAGGCGTCCTACATCGCGCTCGTCGCCTTCGGCTGCTTCGTCTTCAACTTCATCGGCATCAACATCCTGGTGTCGGGCCTGCACAGCTACGGCGGAGTCTGAGCCAGAGGGGCGCGCCGGCGGTAGCCGACGTACCCTCGGAGGGAGGGAGGTGGCGACATGCGGGTCCTGCTCTACGGCTCGGTGCTCGTCCTGAGCCTCTACGCCCTCATCGACTGCATCCTCACGCCGCGCTTCGACGCGCGGCTCCTGCCCAAGTGGCTCTGGCTCGTGCTGGTCGTCATCGTCCCGGTGCTCGGACCGGTCGGCTGGCTGCTCGGCGGTCGCCCGCAGCGGTCGCGCGTCGAGGAGACGGTGCCGCCGGACGCCGCCCCGCGCGGGCGCTCGCGCGGGCGCAAGGCGCCGGTCGCCCCGGACGACGACCCGGCCTTCCTGCGCAAGCTCGCCGACGACGAGTGGTCGCGCAAGATGAAGGAGCGCCGCGACCACCCCGACACCCCCGTCGACTGACCCGGATCCCGCGCTGAGGGCGCTCCGGGACTCCTGGTGGGCCGTCCCGGCTCACCAGGGTCGGGTGCTCCCGCCCGGCCGGGCCGACGTACCGTGGACGCGTGAGCGAGCCGACCACCGACCCCGCTGGCCCCGACGACGTCGCGGCCACCCCCGCCGACGCTCCCCTCGCGGACTCCGAGGCCGACGGTGTCGCCGCTGCCGACGGCTCGGCGGCGGGAGACGGGGCTCCCGGGTTCGGCGCGCACCCGATTGTGCTCTACACGATCAAGCGGTTCCTGCTGCTCGTCGTCGTCGGCGCGGTCCTCTACCTCGTCGGTATCCGCGGCGTCTGGCTCATCCTGTTCTCGTTCCTGGTCTCCGGCTTCATCGCGATGATCGCGCTGCGCGGCAGCCGCGAGGGCGCGGCGTACGGCATCACCCACGCCGTGAAGAAGGTGAACGACCGGATCGACGAGTCGTCGCGCGCCGAGGACTACGACGACCTCGACGACGACCTCGCGGAGCCCGCCGCGACGGAGACGCCGGCGACGGACGACGGCGACCGGCCGCTCAGCCCGTGATGCCGGCGAGCACCAGGCCCGCGCCCAGCGCCACCGAGTAGCCGAGCAGCAGCCTCCCGGTGCCCGCGAGCACGGGGATCAGGTCGCGCCCGACCGCGCCGCCGCGGACGGCGCGGACCGGGGCGATCGCGAGCGGCAGCGCGAGCAGGCCGAGCAGCGCCCACGGCGTGCTGGGGATGGCGATGGCGCCGGCCACGAGGAACGGCGCTGCGACCGCGCAGAGGTAGGCGATGCGCGTGCCGTGGTCGCCGAGGCGGACGGCGAGCGTGCGCTTGCCGTGGATCCGGTCGGTCGGGATGTCGCGCAGGTTGTTCGCCAGCAGGATCGCGACCGACAGCGCGCCGCAGGCGACGCCGCCGCCCACGGCCGTCGCGGTGATGGTGAGCGTCTGCACGTAGGTGCTGCCGGCGACGGCGACGAGCCCGAAGAACACGAACACGAACAGCTCGCCGAGCCCGGCGTACCCGTAGGGGCGCGGCCCCCCGGTGTAGAACCACGCGGCCACGATCGCCGCGAGGCCGACCAGGAGCAGCCACCACGCCTGGGTGATGAGGACGAGGACCAGGCCCGCGACGGCCGCGACGCCGAAGCACGCGAACGCGGCGTACTTCACCTGGCGCGCCGGCGCGAGCCCCTGCCCGACCAGGCGCACCGGACCGACCCGTACCTCGTCGGTGCCACGGATGCCATCGCTGTAGTCGTTGGAGTAGTTGACACCGACCTGGAGCGCGAGCGCCACGACGAGAGCGAGCAGCGCGCGGAGCCCGAACTGGGCCCAGGACGTGGGGAGGGGGGCGCCGGCGAAGGAGGCCGCCGCGTCGGTGGTCAGCTTCCCGGCACCGTGGAACTCGGTCGGGCCGAACAGCGACCCGTGGTACTGCCAGGTCGCCAGGTAGTAGTACGCCGCCGCTGTGCCGACGATCACCGGAGCGACGGCCGCAGGGAGGGTGCGCGGCCGCGCCCCCTCGACCCACTGCCCGAACGTCGCCACGCCCGGATCCTCTCAGGCCACCCCACACCCCGCTGAAGGTGCCCTGAAGTGCGCTCTCAGCACTTCGAGCGCCCCTCATCGCGCGAGCCCGTCACCCGGCTTGGGGCGGCTGACATGCTTCTAGCGCAGTTCAGGGCACCTTCAGCGCGTTCTGGTGCGGGGGTCAGGTGAGGGTGCGGAGGGTGTCGCGGTCGGGCTTGCCGTTGGGGAGGTGGGGGATCGCGTCGAGGCGGACCCAGGCGCGGGGGACGGCGGGGCGGCCGAGGGCGTCGCCGACGAGGGCGGCGAGGTGGTCGTCGGACGGACCGCCCACGACGTACGCCGAGAGCCGCGAGCCCCAGGCCTCGTCGTCGGACGCGAGCACGCAGGCGTCGTCGCACGCGCCGAGCAGCAGGTCCTCGACCGCGGCGACCGCGACGTTGACGCCGCCGACCTGCACGACGTCGTCGAGCCGCCCGATCACCTCGACCACGCCGTCGCGCACGCGTCCGAGGTCGCCGGTGAGGTGCTGGCCGTCGACGAAGCGCTCGCGCGTCGCGGCGTCGTCGCCGAGATAGCCGCGCGCCAGCGTCGCGCCGGACAGGGCGAGCCGGCCGACCCCGTTCTCGTCGGGGTCGAGCACCGCGACACCGACGTGGGAGAGCGGCCGGCCGTCGTAGACCATCCCGCCGCTGGTCTCGGTCATGCCGTACGTCGGGATCGCCGCGACGTGCGCGGCGCGCAGCCGGGCGAGCATCGGCCCGGGCGTGCGCGCACCGCCGAGCAGCACCGCCTCGTACGCGCGCAGCGCCTCGAAGCCGTCCACGTCGTCGAGCATCCGCGCGACCTGCGCCGGCACCAACGACGTGTACGCCGGCAACGACGGGGCGAGCCGCCAGGTGAGCCGCGCGAGGTCGGCGGGGTCGAACGCGCCCGCGCCGCCGACGGACGGCAGCACCAGCGGCTCGACGTCGGCGACCAGGGCGCGCAGCACCACCTGCAGCCCGCCCCCCGAGGTCACCGGCAGCGCGAGGGTCCACGCGCCAGGTCCGCCGAGCCGTTCGAGGGCCGCGTTCGCCGACGCGAGCAGCGACGCCGCCGGAAGCATCACGCCGCGCGGGGTGCCCGTCGAGCCGCTCGTGGCCACGACGACCGCGACGTCGTCGTCGACGAGCGCGTCGCCCGCCACGACCGCCTCGCGCTGACGTCGCGCGTGCTCGGCGCCGCCGGCGGGCGCCACGCCCAGCGCCGGCCCCTCGCCGGCGAGGGCGGCGGGCAGCGCGTCGATCACGGCGGCGACGCCGTTCGGCCCCGGGACGACCTCGAGCAGGCGCACCGGTCGTCGGGCCTGCGTCGTCACGACGCCGAGCCTAGGGTCGAGCCATGAGCAGCGCCGATCCGGCAGCCACGTCCGTGCCGTCCGACGGGGACGACCAGTGCCAGCGCGACGCGGCCGCAGGCGGGGATCCCGGCGGCGCGGGGCACGAGCGTCCGACAGCGCTCGCCCGGATCAGGGCCCTGTGGTGCCAGCTCGTGAGCGGCCTGGGCTGACCCGGCTCCGACCTCCGCAGTGCCCCGGCGCACGGGAGCCTCGCGGACCCGGCACGATGGCTCCGTGGTCGACGAGGTGGTCCCGTTCGCGCTGCCGATGGCGCGGCGCTTCCGCGGCACCGAGGTGCGCGAGGGCGTCCTGCTGCGCGTCGGCGCGACGTGGGGCGAGTGGGCGCCGTTCCCCGAGTACGACGACGTCGTGGCGGCGCGCTGGTTGCGCGGTGCGCTCGAGGCCGCGCGCGACCAGTGGCCGCGCAGCCACCGGGAGTCGGTCGCGGTCAACGCGATCGTCCCCGCGCTCGGCCCCGAGGAGGCCGTGCGCCTCGTGACCGACGCCGTAGCCGACGACGGGTGCACGGTCGTGAAGGTGAAGGTCGCCGAGCGCGGGCAGGACTTCGCCGACGACGTCGCACGCGTGGCGGCGGTGCGGTCGGCGCTCGACGACGCCGGGGCCGAGGACGGCGTGATCCGCGTCGACGCGAACGGCGCGTGGACCGTCGACGAGGCGGTCGAGCGACTCGACGTCCTCGCGTCGATCGCCGGTGGTCTCGACTACGCCGAGCAGCCGTGCGCGACCCTGCCCGAGCTCGCCGAGGTGCGCGGTCGCACCGACGTGCACATCGCCGTCGACGAGGGCGTGCGGCTCGCAGCGACGCACGACGACGCCCTCGTGCGGCTCGTGCGCGAGGCGGCCGACGTCCTCGTGCTCAAGGCGACCCCGCTGGGCGGTGTCCAGGCCGCCCTGCGCGTGGCCGAGGAGATCGGGCTGCCCGTGACGGTGAGCGGCGCGATGGACTCCAGCGTCGGTCTCGCTGCCGGTCTCGCCCTCGCCGGTGCCCTGCCGGCCGAACCGCTCGCGTGCGGCTTCGGCACCGGACGGCTGCTGGCCGCAGACGTCACCGGCGCGACGACCGTGCCGAGGGACGGCAGACTGTCGGTCGTGCGCCTCGACCCCGACCCCGACGCGCTGCGCGCCGCCGCGTCGCGGCTGACCGCGGAGCGCGCTGCGTGGTGGCACGACCGGCTCGGACGCTGTCTGGCGCTGCTGGGGGAGGACTCGTGAACCCGTCCACCGCGATGGCGCGGGTGATCGTCGACGAGCTGGTCTCCGGCGGCATCACCGAGGTCGTCCTCTCGCCCGGCAGCCGCAGCGCCGCGCTCGCGATCGCGCTCGCCGATGCCGAGGACCGCGGCGACCTGCGCCTGCACGTGCGCGTCGACGAGCGCAGCGCCGGCTTCCTCGCGCTCGGCCTCGCGAAGGCGGCCCGCCAGCCGGTCGCCGTCGTCGTCACCAGCGGCTCGGCGGTCGCGAACCTCGCGCCCGCGATGATCGAGGCGTCCTACGCCGGCGTGCCCGTCATCGCCCTCACCGCGGACCGCCCGCCGGAGCTGCGCGACACCGGCGCCAACCAGACGATCGAGCAGTCCGACTTCTTCCACGACGCCGTGCGCTGGTCGCACGACCTCGCGGTGGCGGAGGAGCGGGTCGGCCAGGTGCGCTACTGGCGCTCGGTGGTGTCGCGCGCGATCGCGGTGAGCGTCGAGTCCGCCGATCCCGGCCCGGTGCACGTGAACGTCGCGTTCCGCGACCCGCTCGTGCCGGACGACGACGACACCTGGGTCGAGCCGCTGGGGCTCGCGCCGTTCGGCACCGACCCCGGCGAGCGGCTGCCGGTCGCCGCCGACGCCCGGCTGAGCATGGCCGCAGCGCAGCCGCTCGACGAGGTGCTCGCGCTGCTGGCCGGGCCGGGCTCCGAGATCGAGGTCGAGCAGATCGTCCCCGCGCGCGGCGTCGTGGTCGTGGGCGACGTCGCCGACGTCGAGGCGAGCGACGCCGCGATCTCCCTCGCCGAGGCGTGCGGCTGGCCGCTGCTGTCGGAGCCGAGCGGCAACGCGCGCAGCGGCGACACCGCCCTCGCCCACGGCCCGCTCCTGCTGGCCGACGCGGCGTTCTACGACGCGCACAAGCCCGACATCGTCATCTGCGTCGGCACCCCCGGTCTGTCGCGACCGGTCATGCGGATGATCCGCGAGGCGCCGCTCGTCCTCGTCGCCGACGAGCGCGCCGCGGTGCGGCGTCCCGACCCCACGCGCAACGCGACCGTGTTCGTCTCGGTCGTGCCCGAACCGCCGACGGAGTACGACGAGTACGACGACTCCTGGCTCGACTCCTGGCTCGCCGCCGACGCGCACGCCGCGGCCGCGGTGTCGAAGCGGCTCGACGACGCCACCGGCCTCACCGGCCCCGACGTCGCGCGCACGCTCTGGGACGCGCTCGACTCCAGCGCGCTGCTGCTCGCGGCGTCGTCGTGGCCGGTGCGCCACCTCGAGGCCTTCGCACGCGTGCGCGACAGCGAGGCCGCGCCGGTGGTGATCGGCAACCGCGGTACGTCGGGCATCGACGGACTGGTGTCGACGGCGTGGGGTGCGGCGCTCGCGCACCAGTCGACGCGCACCGTCGTCAACGTCGACGAGGACGGCGCCGCCGAGATCGTGAGCGTCACGGGCGGCACGACCTACGCGCTGCTCGGCGACCTCGCCTTCCTCCACGACCACAACGGCCTGCTCGTCGGCGACGACGAGCCGCGGCCCGACCTCGTGCTCGTCGTCGTCGACAACGACGGCGGCGGCATCTTCGGCCAGCTCGAGCAGTCGGGCACGCGGCACTTCGAACGCATCTTCGGCACGCCGCTCGGCCTCGACCTCGCCGCGGTCGCGAAGGCGGCGGCGGTCGACGGCGTCGTCGTGGTCGACGACGTCACGGGCCTCGTCGACGCACTCGACGACGCCGCCGTCTCCGGCAGCGTCCGCGTCATCGTCTGCAAGGTCGGCGACCGGGCCGCCGAGGCCCAGCTGCTGCGCGACGTCCAGTCCGACGTCACCGCCGCCCTCGCCGCCCTCGAGACCCAGGACGACGACGCCTGATCCACCGCCGCCCGCCCTGCCGTCCCCGTGCCTCGAGGCCCAGCCGGTGCCTGCTCGTCCCGGGGATGTCCCCGAACATGATCATGTCTCGGGACATCCGCCCCGGTGGTGCTCCGCTCAGGCGCCCAGGGGGCGCTGGAGGACGAGGTTGCGGGTGCGCACGGTCATGCCGGCGCGCTCGTAGACGGTGAGGGCGCCGCTGTCGTTGCCGCCGTCGACGTCGAGGGTCACCAGCGTCGTCCCGGCGACGGCGTAGGCGTGGAACACATGGCGCAGCAGGGCTGTGCCGAGCCGGTGCCGACGGCCGCGGGGCAGGACGCCGAGCACCCAGACGTAGCCGGCGTCGGCGCGGTCGCGGCAGACCACCAGGCCGACCGGGCCGTCGGCGTCGTGCGCCAGGGCCGACCCGGCGAGACGCAGGTCCTCGCCCGCCAGGACGTGCCCGATGAGCTCGGTGGAGAAGGGGAGGTCGCCGGGGTGGTCGGCGAACGACGCGGCAAGGACGTCGACGACGACGTCGGTGTCGGCAGGTCCACGCAACGGCGTCACGGTGATCCCCTCGGGCCACGCCGGTGCGTCGGGTACGCCGTCGAGCTCGATCGCCATCTCGTACTCGTCGCGGTCGACGACGAACCCGAGCCCCTCGAGGCGGCCGCGCAGCCGCTCGTCGAGGGCGAGCACCTCGGTCGTGCGCAACCGCGCCGGGTCGGTCGGCTGGTCGGCGACGACCTCGCGCGCGAGGCCGTCGAGATGGTCGAGGAGCAGGGCGAGCGCCGTGCCCAGGTCGTCGTCGTCGAGCTCGGGGTCCACGTGCAGCGGCGAGAACATCTCGAGGTACGGCGGGTTCGCGAAGAGCGCACCCCACGCGACGACCTCGTCGCCGCGCACCACGACGGGGAAGTCGCGCCCCGGGTCGCGCCCGGGCACCTTCCGCATCCGGCGCAGCCCGGTCTCCGACCACGGCGCCGTTCGTCCGGTGAAGCGCGCGAACCCGCGCGTCGCGACCTCGGCCAGCGCCGGCACGTCGTCGTCGGTGCTCTCCCGCAGCCGCAGCCCGCTCATCCCGTCATCGCACCACAGCAGTGCGGTCCGCCGCGATCACGTTGACGCCCCACGTCCGACGGCGCCCGCGATACGCCGGACCGCGGAACGCAGGTGACCGAGGGGGCAGGGCCGTGCCGGTTGATCGACGCGCGAGGCACCGGTCGGGTCAGGGGGACTCGAGGGCGTCGCGCATGGCGACGAGCTTGGCCTGGGACTCGGCGAGCTCGAGCTCGGGGTCGGAGCCGCTCACGAGGCCGCAGCCGGCGAAGAGGCGCAGCCGGTCGTCGGCCTCGACCGACGCGCAGCGCAGCGCGATGCCGAACTCGCCGTCGCCGTGCGCGTCGATCCAGCCCACCGGGCCGGCGTAGCGGCCGCGGTCCATGCCCTCGAGCTCGCGGATCACCGAGAACGCGCGCTCGGTGGGGGTGCCGCAGACCGCCGCGGTCGGGTGCAGCGACGCCGCGAGCGCGAGCACCGGGGCGCCGTCGGCGAGGACGCCGGTGACGTCGGTGGCGAGGTGCTGCACGTTCGCGAGGCGCAGCAGGCGCGGGGTCTCGGGGACGTCGAGGTCGGTGCAGTGCAGCGCCAGCGCCGCGGCCACCGACTGCACGGCGTACTCGTGCTCGGCGTGGTCCTTGGCGGAGTCGAGCAGCGCCGAGGCCAGCGAGGCGTCGGAGGTCGCGTCGGACGAGCGGCGCATGGTGCCGGCCAGCACGCGCGACGTGACGGTGTCGGCGAGACGGCGCACGAGCATCTCGGGCGTCGCGCCGAGTAGGCCGTCGACCGAGAAGGTCCAGCACGAGGGGTAGCTCGCGGCCAGGCGGGTCAGCAGGAAGCGCGGGTCGACCGGGCCGTCGGTGGTGACGACGACGTCGCGCGCGAGGACGACCTTGTCGAGCTCGCCGGCGTCGATGCGCGCGACCGCCTCCGCCACCGCCTCCTGCCACTCGGGCACGCTGAGCGATCCCTCGGAGTAGGCGACGCCCTGCGGCGCCTGCGGGACCGCGGCGGGGTGGCGCAGCGCGAGCAGCGTCTCGTCGATCGAGGCGCGCGCGGCGCGGGGAGACTCGGCGACCACGGTGAGCCAGCTGACGCCGTCGCGGCGGCCGACGACCACCGACGGCACGACGATCACCGAGGTGCCGGGCGTGGGGTCGAAGGCGAAGGAGGCGAAGGCGACCGGGCCGGAGCCGGGCACCTGGAGCGCGTCGTCGACATCGGCGTCGGCGAGCCAGCCCGACCACCAGCGCTGCGCGCGCGAGAAGCGCTCGGGACCGCCGAGCTCGGCGCGAGCGGCCTCGCCCCAGCCGACCAGGCCGGTGTCGCCGCCGGCGGCGTCGGTGGTCACCCAGGAGGTCGTCGCGATCCCGCGGGGGAGCAGCGAGAGGAGCGGCCGGGAGGCCAGCTCGTCGGGGAGGACGACGGTGCGCACGGTGGCCGGCGGGGAAGGCACGGCGTACGGCGCGGTCGACACGCGTTCAGGCTAGGGCTCGCGGCGTCCCACGGCAGCCCGGAGAGGGACGGACGTGGCGCACATCTCGTTCGTTCGGGTACGAGCGACCCCCTTCGACCGGCCGGGGCGCGGGGGTAGGGTAAGCGCGGCGCTCGTGAAGGAATTCACAAGCGCACGCGCACGCCCTGCAGACCCCGAGGATCCTGTCCGACCGTGAGCACCTCGAGCACGTCCCGGGACGACGTCGGCGGCACCGCCGCACCGACCGTCCCGCGCGCCGCCCGGGGCTGTCCCACGGCACCCGGCCTGGGCCCGACGACGGCCTGACGCACCCCGGTCCGGCCGGCTCGGGCGCGCACGACCAGCACGACGACGACCGCACGCCGGCACCACCGGATCGGCACGACAGAACGGCTCCACCGAGCACGGCGCCACGCCCCCGGCGCACCCGACCGGGTGGCGAGAGTCCCGACGCGGGTCCGCACTAGGATTCGCGGCGGTGCAAGCGGTGTCATGCACGGCGCCAGCAGCATCACCCGGGCCTCGCGGCCCGTCGAGCACGAGGAGGACGCCACCGTGGGCGAGGTCTACCTGCCGATCTTCGTGCTCGGCACCCTGGGTCTCCTGTTCGCCCTCTTCTCGGTGCTCCTCGCGCCGAAGACCGTGGGCGCGCAGCGCTACAACCGGGCCCTCACCGACTCCTACGAGTGCGGCATCGATCCGACCCCGCAGCCGATCGGCGGCGGCCGGTTCCCGGTGAAGTACTACCTGACGGCGATGCTCTTCATCGTCTTCGACATCGAGATCGTCTTCCTCTACCCGTTCGCGGTGGCCTTCGACCAGCTGCGCCTGTTCGGCCTGGTCGAGATGGCCCTGTTCATCGTCACGGTCCTCGTGGTCTACGGCTACGTGTGGCGCCGCGGGGGGCTCGAGTGGGACACGTGACCCGCTCCCTCCTGATCGCGCGCACGGCCACCACCACCGACGGACAGAAGGGCTAGACCGATGGGGATCCAGGAGAGCCTCCCCGGCGGGGTGATCCTCACGTCGCTGGAGACGGTCGCCGGCCTCGCCCGTGCGGGCTCGATGTGGCCCGCCACCTTCGGGCTGGCGTGCTGCTCGATCGAGATGATGTCGACCGGCGGCCCGCGCTGGGACCTCGCTCGCTTCGGCATGGAGGTCTTCCGCGGCTCGCCGCGCCAGGCCGACCTGATGATCGTGGCGGGCCGCGTCAGCCAGAAGATGGCCCCGGTCATGCGCCAGGTCTACGACCAGATGCCCGACCCCAAGTGGGTCATCGCGATGGGCGTCTGCGCGAGCAGCGGCGGCATGTTCAACAACTACGCGATCGTCCAGGGCGCCGACCACATCGTGCCCGTCGACGTCTACCTGCCCGGCTGCCCGCCGCGGCCCGAGATGCTCATCGACGCGATCCTCAAGGTCCACGAGAAGGCCAAGGCCACCAAGATGGGTGCCCACCGCCAGGCCGAGATCACCGAGCTCGAGGAGCTCGCGCTGCAGGCCGAGCCCACCTCCGCGATGAAGGGGCTGCTGCGGTGACCGACACCCCCGACACCCCGGCCGAGGTCGCCGAGGTCGTCCCGGCCGACGTGCCGACCCTCCCCGTGGTCGACGTCCGCTCCGGCATGTTCGGCGGCTCCGTCGGCCCCGACACCTCCGGCTACGGCGGTCTCGTCCGCACGGTCGAGCTGCCCGCGGCGTCCGTGCGCCCGTTCGGCGGCTGGTACGACGAGGTCGCCGACGAGCTCGAGCTCGCGCTCGCCGACGACGGCATCGGCTTCGACGAGGCCGTCATCTACACCGTCGTCGACCGCGGCGAGATCACCTTCCACGTGCGCGCCGAGCACCTGCTGACGTTCATGCAGCGTCTGCGCGACGAGCCGGGGCTGCGCTTCGAGGTGTGCACCGGCGTCTCCGGCGTCCACTACCCCCACATGACCGGCGCGGAGCTGCACGCGGTGTGGCACCTGCTCTCGATCACGCACAACCGGATGATCCGCGTCGAGGTCAGCGCCTCCGAGGAGCACCCGCACGTGCCGAGCGTCCTGTCGGTCTACCCGGCCGACGACTGGCACGAGCGCGAGACCTTCGACATGTTCGGCATCGTCTTCGACGGCCACCCGGGCCTCACCCGCATCCTCATGCCGGACGACTGGCCGGGGCACCCGCAGCGCAAGGACTACCCCCTCGGTGGCATCCCGATCGAGTACAAGGGCGCCACCGTCCCGCCGCCGGACCAGCGGAGGTCGTACACCTGATGAACGACGTCACCTACGAGACCTCGTACGACGCGCCCGCCGCCGACCAGGCGACGGGCGACCCGTACGCCGGCGCCTACGACACCACCGAGGGCCGCGTCTTCACGGTCACCGGTCAGGACTGGGACACCGTGCTCGCGCCCCCGGAGGGCCGCAAGGAGCGCATCGTCGTCAACATGGGTCCGCAGCACCCGTCGACCCACGGCGTCCTGCGCATCATCCTCGAGCTCGACGGCGAGACGGTCACCGAGGCCCGCTGCGGCATCGGCTACCTGCACACCGGCATCGAGAAGAACATGGAGTACCGCACCTGGACCCAGGGCGTGGCCTTCGTGACGCGCATGGACTACCTCGCGTGCATGGCCAACGAAGCCGGCTACGTGCTCGCCGTCGAGAAGCTGCTCGGCATCGAGAAGGACGTCCCCGAGCGCGCGCAGATCATCCGCGTCATCGCCCTCGAGCTCCAGCGCATCTCCAGCCACCTCGTCGCGCTCGCCACCGGCGGCTTCGAGATGGGCGCGCTCACCGCGATGACCAACGGGTTCCGCGACCGCGAGGAGATCCTGCGGCTCATCGAGATGATGAGCGGCCTGCGCATGAACAACGCCTACCTCCGCCCCGGCGGCGTGGCGCAGGACATGCCCGAGGGCGGCATCGCGCAGATCCGCGCGGTGCTCCGCAAGCTGCCCAAGCAGCTCGACGGCGTCCCGACGCTGCTCGTCGACAACGGCGTGTGGAAGGACCGCACCTCCGGTATCGGCTACCTCGACCTCGCCGGCTGCATGGCCCTCGGCGTCACCGGCCCGGTGCTGCGCGCGACCGGACTGCCCTACGACGTCCGCAAGGCGATGCCGTACTTCGACTACGAGCGCTACGACTTCGACGTGCCGACCGAGACGTCGTGCGACGTCTACGGCCGCTTCCTCATCCGCATCGAGGAGATCAACCAGTCGCTGCGGATCGTCGCCCAGGCGTGCGACCTGCTCGAGAAGACGCCCGGTCCGGTGATGGTCGCCGACAAGAAGATCGCGTGGCCCGCGCAGCTGTCCATCGGCGGCGACGGCCAGGGCAACTCCCTCGACCACATCCGCCACATCATGGGCGAGTCGATGGAGGCGCTGATCCACCACTTCAAGCTGGTGACCGAGGGCTTCCACGTGCCGGCCGGCCAGGTCTACTCCTGGACCGAGGCGCCCCGCGGCGCGCTCGGCGTCCACGCGGTGAGCGACGGCGGCAACCGGCCCTACCGCGTGCACTTCCGCGACCCCTCCTTCAACAACCTCCAGGCCACCGCCGCGATGTGCGAGGGCGGCCAGGTGGCCGACGTGATCGGGGCGGTCGCCTCGATCGACCCGGTCATGGGTGGTGTCGACCGGTAACGGTCGACGACGAGCTGGCAGACGACGAGACGAGTGAGAGAGACGACATGGCACTGACCGAGCAGACCCGCGCCGACGCGGTGGAGCTCGCGGGTCGCTACCCGCAGAGCCGTTCGGCGCTCCTGCCGCTGCTGCACCTCGTCCAGTCGGCCGAGGGCACCGTCACCCCCGACGGCATCGCGCTGTGCGCCGACGTCGTCGGCCTCACCACCGCCGAGGTCGCCGCGGTCGCGACGTTCTACACGATGTACAAGCGCCACAAGGTCGGCCGCTACCACGTCGGCGTCTGCACGAACACGCTGTGCGCGGTGCTCGGCGGCGACGCGATCTGGGGCGCCCTCTCCGAGCGCCTCGGCGTCGGTCACGACGAGGTCACCTCCGACGGCCTGATCTCCCTCGAGCGCATCGAGTGCCAGGCCGCGTGCACCCACGGCCCGGTCATGACCGCCAACTGGGAGTTCCTCGACGACATGGACGTGCCCCGCGCGCTCGAGGTCGTCGAGAAGCTGCAGCGCGGCGAGGAGGTCTTCTCCACCCGCGGTCCGCGGATCGGGACCTTCGAGGAGATCGAGCGCTCGCTCGCCGGCTTCGACGACGGCCTCGCCGACCAGGGCGGCAAGGACGACCGCATGCTCGCCGGCCTGACCGTCGCCCAGGAGCGCGGCATGACGGCCCCCGAGGGTCCGGCCGAGTCCCCGCTCATCGCGCTCGCACAGAAGACGGAGGGCTGACCGGTGCCGCTGACCCCGATCCTCACCGCGCACTGGGACGAGGCCGACTCCCACACGATCGAGGGCTACCGCCGCCACGGCGGCTACTCCACGGTCCCCGCGACGCTCGGCGTCCACCCCGACGACGTCATCGCCCTGGTCAAGGACTCCGGCCTGCGCGGCCGCGGCGGCGCAGGCTTCCCGACCGGCATGAAGTGGGGCTTCGTCCCGCAGAACACCGGCCGTCCGAACTACCTCGTCGTCAACGGCGACGAGTCGGAGCCGGGTGCCTGCAAGGACATCCCGCTCATGTACAACAACCCGCACGCGCTGGTGGAGGGCTGCATCCACGCCTCCTACGCGATCCGGGCGAACTGGGCGTTCATCTACATCCGCGGCGAGGTGCCCCACGTCATCCGCCGCGTCGCCGCCGCGGTGCGCGAGGCCTACGCCGCCGGCCTGCTCGGCACCGACATCCTCGGCTCGGGCTTCGACCTGAACCTCGTGGTGCACTCCGGTGCCGGCGCCTACATCTGCGGCGAGGAGACGGCGCTGCTCGACTCGCTCGAGGGCCGTCGCGGCCAGCCGCGCCTCAAGCCGCCGTTCCCGGCGGTCGCCGGCCTCTACGGCGGCCCGACCGTCATCAACAACGTCGAGACGATCGCGAACCTGCCGACCATCGTGCGCAACGGCGCCGACTGGTTCAAGCAGTTCGGCACCGAGAAGTCGCCGGGCTTCAAGCTGTTCGCGGTCTCGGGCCACGTCGAGCGCCCCGGCATCTACGAGGCGCCGCTCGGCATCACGATGCGCGAGCTCCTCGACTACGCCGGCGGCGTGCGCGAGGGCCACGAGCTGAAGTTCTGGATCCCCGGCGGGTCCAGCGTCCCGATGCTCACGCCCGAGCACCTCGACGTCCCGCTGACCTACGAGGACATGGCCGCCAACGGCACCATGCTCGGCACCGGCAGCCCGATGATCTTCGACGAGACGACGAGCGTCGTGCGTGCCATCGCGCGCTGGAGGGGGGTCTAGCTCCGAGAGAGCAGGGGCATGATCACGCCGTGCGGCGCGGGCGGGGG